>JANWIU010000041.1 GCA_025449725.1 Pseudobdellovibrio sp. | reverse complement strand
CGTCGGAACCGGGGTAAGCATAGGAATCGATACGCACAACTGGCCCCTGCGGGTGACGGCACGCGCGGATCTTGCCGGGGCTCGGTTTGTAAGTTACCGGATCTTCTGCGCAGATACGGGCTTCAATAGCGTGACCTTTCTGACGGATATCAGCTTGAGTGACACTTAAGGGATTTCCTTTAGCGACCCAGATCTGTTCTTTCACCAGGTCAATGCCGGTCACAAGTTCTGTGATCGGATGTTCTACCTGTAGTCGGGTGTTCATCTCCATGAAGAAGAATTCTTTAGTTTGATTATCAAAAATAAATTCAATCGTTCCGGCGCCAACATAGTTGATAGATTTTGCAGCGCGAACAGCCGCTTCTCCCATTTTGTGACGAACATCATTGGGAACACTCGGTGACGGTGATTCCTCTATGATTTTTTGATGGCGTCGTTGGACAGAACATTCACGTTCGAATAAATGAACAACATTGCCGTGAGTGTCTCCGAAGACCTGAATTTCGATATGTTTTGGATCATTGATAAAACGTTCGATATAAACGGTTGGGTTTGCAAAATAATTTTGGCCTTCTGAACGGCAGGCTCTAAACGCACTTTCAAGTTCAGGCTCGGCGCGAACTACTCGCATTCCTTTACCGCCGCCTCCGGCAGAAGCTTTAATAATAACCGGGTAGCCGATCTTCTTCGCTATAGCCTGAGCTTCCTCTACCGATTCGACTCCGCCGTCGCTTCCGGGAACAAGGGGAACGTTAGCTTTTCGCATGAGAGTTTTGGCTGAAATTTTGTCTCCCATGGCTTCCATATTTTCTGGAGTGGGGCCGATAAAAGTAATCCCGGCCGCCTGGCAGGCACGCACAAATACCGGATTTTCCGAAAGATATCCGTATCCAGGATGAATGGCATCCGCCCCGGCCTGCTTTGCGACCTCGATAATCTTACGATAATTCAAATAACTTTCTTTAGAGGGAGCAGGACCAATGTGGTAGGCCTCGTCTGCCAAAAAGACATGAAGGCTATCGCGGTCGGCTTCGCTAAATACGGCCACAGTTGCAATGCCGAGCTCTCGACATCCACGGGTAATACGAATCGCGATTTCACCGCGGTTTGCAATCAGAATTTTTTTAAATGGAGGAGTGATCATTGTAAAACCTCTTACAGCGGAATGTTTCCGTGTTTTTTCGGCGGAATGATATCCCGTTTGTTTTTTAACATTTCAAGTGAATCAATAATACGTTTGCGGGTTAAAGCCGGCTCAATTACTTCATCTGTGTACCCTAGTTCCGCTGACACATAAGGATTGCTGAACATCTCTTCGTATTCGGCAGTTAAGCGAGCACGCTCTGCCGCCGGATCTTTAGCTTTTGCAATCGCATCACGCTGAATAATATTAACAGCACCTTCTGCACCCATAACGGCGATTTCTGCCGAAGGGAAAGCTAAGTTCACATCACTTCTTAAAAGTTTTGAACCCATAACGATATAAGCGCCACCGTAAGCTTTACGAGTAATCAATGTCACTTTAGGAACAGTGGCTTCTGCATAAGCGTAAAGTAATTTAGCTCCGTGAGTGATGATGCCGTTCCATTCCTGATCTTTACCCGGAAGGAATCCGGGAACGTCAACGAAACTAACAATAGGAATATTAAAAGCGTCACAGAAACGGATAAAGCGCGCAGCTTTGCGGGAAGCTTCGATGTTTAAGCAGCCTGCCAGCACTTGCGGCTGATTCGCCACAATGCCTACAGGGCGGCCGTTAAAGCGTGAAAAGCCAACGATAATATTTGGCGCAAACTGTTTGTGAATTTCTAAAAAGTAACCCTCATCGACAACTTCAGAAATAAGCTGAAGCATGTCGTAAGGCTTTTTAGGACTGTCAGGAATTAAAGTATTCAAAGAATCAACAATTCGGTCAGGACGGTCTTTTGTAGCAAGCGAAACAGAATCGTCCAAATTATTTGAAGGCAAGAAGCTCATCAGTTCGCGAATTAATAATAAACAATGTTTATCATCACGTGCTGTAAAATGACAAACGCCGGACTTCTGCGCGTGAGTGGAAGCTCCGCCCAGTTCTTCTTTTGTTACATCTTCATGAGTTACGGTTTTGATAACTTCAGGTCCGGTCACGAACATGTAGCTGGTGTTTTCAACCATGAATACAAAGTCTGTAATCGAAGGAGAATAGACGGCTCCACCTGCGCATGGGCCCATGATTGCCGTAATTTGCGGGATCACTCCGGAAGCTAAAGTGTTACGCGTGAAAATATCCGCATAACCGCCGAGAGACTCAATGCCTTCTTGAATGCGTGCGCCGCCGGAATCATTGATAGAAACAAAAGGCGCACCGTTTTTAAGGGCAAGGTCCATCACTTTACAGATTTTGTTGGCCTGCGTGCGGGACATAGACCCGCCGGTAACAGTGAAGTCCTGCGAAGAAAGATAAACTAATTTTCCGTTGATGCGGCCGTAACCCGTAATGATTCCGTCGCCGTAGGGTTTAGCTTTTTCCATTCCGAAATTGTTACAACGATGAGTAACAAAACGGTCCATTTCTACAAAACTTCCCGGATCTAATAAAACTTCAACGCGTTCGCGGGCAGAAAGTCGTCCGCCTTGCTTGTGTTTGGCCAAGCGTTCAGGTCCGCCGCCGGCAAGGGCTTTTTCATTGCGTTTGTCGAGCTCTTCAATTTTTTTCAGCATCATGTCGCTCATAGAAATTCCTCTTTATGGGTACGCGCGGCCGTAAAGACGCGGGAACGAACCGGTTTCGCGAACGTGCGGTAATCCGCAGATCCAGGTTACTGCGCGCTCTAAACCCAAGCCAAAGCCAGAGCTCGGTACGCTGCCGTAACGTCGTAAATCTAAATACCACTCGAAATCTTTTTGATCTAATTTGTGTTCTTTAATTCTTTGAATAAGAGTTTCAACACTTTCTTCACGCTGACCACCGCCGATAACTTCGCCGTAACCTTCGGTTGCAAGCATGTCACAACCCATGGCGTAGCCTTTGTCGTTTGGATCTTCTTTCATATAGAAAGCTTTGATTGCCTGCGGGAAGTGGTGAACGAAAACAGGCTTATCAAATTGCGAAGACACGATTGTTTCATCAGGAGCTCCGAAGTCGTCGCCATCGATAAACGCCGGATTTTCTTTTTTAATAATTTCTACAGCTTCACGGTAGTGTAAACGCGGGAACTTTCCTTTGATGGCTTCGAGCTTCGAAATATCACGCTCTAAAACTTTTAATTCGTCAGCTTTGTTTTTTAAAACGCGCTGAACGATGTATTCAGTAAATTGTTCTGCCAAATCCATGTTGTCATACATGTCATTGAAAGCTACTTCCGGTTCTACCATCCAGAATTCAATTAAGTGCCGCCGGGTTTTAGATTTTTCTGCACGGAAGGTTGGGCCGAAGCAATAGGTCTTACCGAATGCTTTCGAAGTGGCTTCCATATAAAGCTGGCCTGATTGCGATAAAAACATTTTGTCATCGAAGTATTTTGTTTCAAATAAATTTGAAGTTCCTTCGCAGGCAGCAGGTGTGAAGATCGGTGCGTCGGTTAAAGTAAAGCCGCGGCCATCAAAAAAATCATGAATGGCTGAAACGATTTCAGCACGAACACGTAAGATTGCGTGTTGACGTTTTGAACGAATCCATAAATGACGGTTCTCCATTAAAAAATCTGTGCCGTGTTCTTTTGGAGTAATCGGGTAGTTTTCTGATTTTCCGATAACTTCAAAACTTTTCACACCCATTTCAAAAACGTTCGCTTGCTTTGGATGTTGGCGGATAGTGCCAGTTACTTTTAACGAGCACTCTTGTGTAATCTGATCGAAATTAGCGAAAGCTTCCGGTCCGCAATCTGCCGGAAAGAAAACACAAGAGATAATGCCTGTGCCATCACGTAATTCTAAAAATTTAACTTTACCTGACGAGCGTGTTTGGTAAGCCCAGCCTTTAAGTTCAATCGTCTGGCCTACGTGATCTTTAAGTTCATTGATGTAGATACGCATGAAACCTTACCTCCGAGAATTTGGAAAGGCATCATTCTATCTAACGGGTCGTACTATCAACAAGGAGATTTTCTATTTGATTTTCTATTGTCCGGTTATGACTTTGAGCTGGCTTAACGCATCGTATGCATTTACAACACCGCCTGTAGAAACTCGCAGCGGAGTTGCAGGACGGGTTACTGAGCTCATAATAGCCTGCTTAATTTGTGCAGCAGTGGCACTAGGGATAGCGCCCCATAAGAGCGCAGCCACACCGGATACCATGGGTGCAGCCATACTTGTTCCGCTCATCGTTTCGATTTGGTTCATCGGAGTTGTAGAGTAAATTCCTACACCCGGTGCAGCAACGTGTACACTTTTAACTCCATAATTTGAAAATCCGATCAGGGACATGCTCATTGTTGCTGCGGCTACATTCAGCTGATTACTGAAATTATAAGCTGATGGAAACGCAGGAGTTGAATCCATGTTGATTCCCACGCCGCTGCTGTCGCCGTTTCCGGATGCAGTTACCAGTAATAGTCCACGATTATTTAAGTCATTTAATGCTGATCTTAAATTCGGAATGTCCATGCACGGATCTAAGCCCCAGCTCATGTTAATGATTTTTGCGCCTCGGCTGGCCACGTAATTTAAAGCAACGATCGCATCACCGATAGATCCACCACCGTCATTTGCGATAAATTGTGCCGGTAAAACTTTTGCTTTTGGAGCAACACCATCAATAGCGCCTTGATTAGGATCGGCCACGATAATTCCTGTAACGTGAGTACCATGACGGTTTACAACCGGATCATTCGGTTCTGAATTAACCTGAATACCTTTGTAATCATCAACAAAGCCGTTGTTGTCATCATCAATATTGTTTTTAGGAATCTCTCCGGTATTAAGAGCAATGCTGTTTGCTAATTGCGGATGAGTCGTATCAACCATTCCGTCGATAACTCCTATAATCACGCCTTCGCCTTGAATGTTTTTGGACCACAATGAAGGCGCATCCATTTGATTCGGCCCCCAATTAAGCGCTTCGGCAGTGGCGTCGTCACCCGCAAATGCGGCAACATCGTCAGTATGAATTCTGAATCTTCTGTCTTGATCGACGTGTTTAATTTTTTGCAGATTTTCTGATACGAATTCTGTACGGAATTTTTCAGAAGATTCGCCGTTTTCTATAGAGTAATGGCCGTCTTCCCAGTGAACAATAAATCTTGTTTCGCTTGCAGATTCTACACAAACATTTACAGAAGTCGGGAAGACATTGTCAGTCGTCTTAACAGCACCACAGGCAGAAAGCAGAATTGCAACTGTTGTGAGTGAAAGAGACCGTAAGAACTTCAAAGCTGACCTCGTTTAAGACTCGTCCAGGAGTCCTATGATTAAGACAGCGTGGTTGGTCTGTTATGGTTAGCTTTTCGGGCGAATATTAACATTCGCTCAGTCGAGAAAAAGTCCAGTCATCAAGATACTGTGAGTTTGATTACCTGAATTCAAGACCTTAGAATTGAAAAATTAAACGATTTCCGAGTGAAAAAATCATAGGTTATGTGTGAAGTAAGAGAAATTTATGAGTGAAATGAGTAAATAAACCGGCCGACACGGAAAAAGTAAATCCGGTTAATTTAGAGTGAAAAGTCTTAAATTTTTGTTACGAATTCTTTTAGGAAAGAACAAAATTTTTGTTCTACTTTTTTTGCTGTCTCAGTCACTTCTTCGTGATTAAGTTTGTTTTGCGAAATCCCTGCAGCGAGATTTGTAATACAAGAAATCGCAGCCACACGTAACCCCATGTGATTGGCAGCAATGACTTCAGGAACTGTCGACATTCCCACCGCTTTTCCGCCCAGAACCTTAAACATTCTGATCTCTGAAGGAGTTTCATAAACGGGGCCGGTAACGGCAACATAAATTCCTTTATGAAAGAAAGTTTGCTGAGACCGGAAGATGCGTTCTGCCGTCACAATTAAAGTGCGGTCGTAAGCTTCTGTCATATCAGGAAAGCGTGGCCCCAGTTCTTTTATGTTCGGGCCCATTAAAGGATTGGTGCCCATTAAATTAATATGATCATCAAGAATCATAAAGTCGCCCGGCTTCATACCTTCACCGCAGCCACCGGCTGAGTTGGTGACGATAAGAATTTCAATTCCTAAAAGCGCCATAACTCTTGTCGGGAACACAAGTGTTTCCATGGAATGGCCTTCGTAAAAATGAAGGCGTCCCTGTAATACGACAAGGTCAACATTGTCGATTTTTCCGAAAATCAAATTGCCGGAGTGGCCTTCAACAGTCGGTGGAATAAAATTGGGAACATCGCCAAAAGGAAACGAGGCTTCAATCTGCATGTGTTGAACGAAGTGGCCTAAACCAGAACCTAAAATTACACCGATTCGCGGTTTATTTTTAATTCTTGATTTCAGAAAATTAACTGTTTCGGTCAGTTTTTCAATGACAACCATTTCACTCCCGTTATTGCAGAACTGTGTTTATCAGAACGTGAGAGGGTGGTTTTTGCAAGGAAATTTCATGTGCCTTTGTCAGGAGTTGTTCAGCTTCTGCGAAAAGTTCGGGTTCATCGCCATGAATGGTAAAGATAACGTCGCCGGATTGTACTTTATCTCCGATTTTACAGTGAAATTCAATGCCAGCCGTCGGATGGATAACATCGTCGTTCTTCATACGGCCGGCGTGTAACAGAATACCGGCAAGGCCTATTTTTTCGACATTGAAAGAATTTAAATACCCGGAGGCTGAAGCTTTCACAGTTTGCTTTTGTTTAGCTTCAGGCAGTTCAGTAAGGCGGCCGCCCTGAAGCTTGCACATCTTCTCAAAAATTTGCAAAGCGCGGCCTGATTCTAAACCTTCAACGGCCATTGCATAGGCGTCTTTAACAGAAGCTGTTTTACCTGAAAGATGAATCATTTGTGCTGAAAGCTGCAGTGAAAGTTCGCGGGTATCGGCATATAGATCTTCGCCGGTAGCACCGATTGATTTTTTATTTTTCATGATTTCTACACATTCAAAAACTTCAAGAGAGTTTCCGGCGTAGCGGCCCAATGGTTGATCCATTGATGAAATGACCGAAACAATTTTTTTATCGTAACTTTTTGCGATGCTCATGAGTGCCATTGCCAAACTTTTTGCTTGCTCGACGGTTTTCATGAAGGCACCTGAGCCGAATTTGACATCGAGAACCAAACCATCAATTCCCTCGGCGATTTTTTTGGACATGATGCTGGCGCAAATCAACGGGAAGCTTTCAATAGTGCCGGTGACGTCACGCAAAGCATATATTTTTTTATCCGCGGGGCAGATTTCTTTTGTTTGCCCGATAAAGCAGGTGCCGATTTCGCGGGTGATCTCTACAAATCGTTCCAGAGATTGCTGAGTATTAAAACCCGGGATGCTTTCTAACTTATCCAGTGTACCACCTGTATGGCCGAGGCCTCTACCTGAAATCATCGGAACGTAAAAACCTGCAGCAGCCACAACAGGGCCAAGAATTAAACTGGTTTTATCGCCGACCCCTCCGGTGGAGTGCTTATCAACTTTGAATCCAGGAATTTTAGAAGTGTCGACAGTAACGCCTGAATGAATCATCGATTTTGTCAGTGCTACTGTTTCGGAATTTGTCATGCCATTCAGGTAAATCGCCATCAACATGGCAGTGACTTGATAATCGGGAATGGTTCCGGAAGTGTACGCAGAAATAAATTGCTGAATCTCGTCGGAAGTTAATTCCTGGCGATCACGCTTTTTTTTAATAAGATCTACAAAATACAATGTCATGAGAGCTCAGAGATTAACACCTGAGCCCTGAAATGACAAACAATTAGGCGGGAAGCACTAAGCAGCCGGTGAAAGGCGCAGCCTTAGGCTGCGCTATCCTTACCAAGGAAGGACTTCGCATCTGCCATCGTGACGAGACCTTTTTTGACGAGATCGTCCACGTATTTTTCGTAGAGCACCATTCCGTGTTGCGCACCGGTTTGGATGATGGAAGGAATTTGGTAAATTTTATTTTCACGAATAAGGTTGGCAATGGCCTTGGTACCTTTCATGATCTCAAACGCGGCCACACGGCCTTGCCCGTCCGCACGGGTAAACAGTGACTGTGCCACGATTCCGCGAATAGAGTCTGCTAACATTGTACGGATCTGACCTTGTTGCCCCGGAGGGAAAACGTCAATGATACGGTCAATCGTTTTAGCTGCAGAACTTGTATGTAAAGTAGCAAAAACCAAGTGACCTGTTTCTGCTGCGGTTAACGCAAGAGAAATGGTTTCTAAGTCACGCAACTCACCGACCAGAATAATATCCGGGTCTTCACGGAGTGAGGCTTTTAAGGCGTTCGCATAAGTTTTTGTGTGCGATCCAACTTCACGTTGATTCACAAGTGATTTCAAATTCGGGTGAACGAACTCAATAGGATCTTCAACCGTTAAGATGTGAGATTCACGGTTTGAATTAATATGCTGAATCATCGCGGCCAGGGTTGTTGATTTACCGGAACCTGTTGGGCCCGTAACCAATATTAATCCACGATCAGTATCTGTTAAATCAATGATTGAAGGCGGAAGATTCAACTCTTGCGCTGTTTTAATTTTTTCAGGAATTGTTCTGAAAACAGCTCCTAAACCTTTACGTTGCATGAACACGTTACAGCGGAAACGGCCGAGGCCTTCCACAACGTATGCGAAGTCGAGCTCCCATTTTTCAACGAAAGCTTTCTTTTGTTTTTCAGTTAAAATTTCAAAGATAAGAGCTTGCACGTCCTGATTGCTCAGTTGACGGTAATTAAGTGGCGACATGTTACCATGTAAGCGCAAAAACGGCGGAGCTCCGCTGGTTAAATGCAAGTCTGATGCTTTTTGTTCGACCATGAGTCTAAAAAGGTCATCTATTGTAGCCATAATTTCCAATTCTCCATTTGAACTATCTTAAACTTTTTCGGCATAAATGAAGACTTTTTTAACAGGCCTTCGGTCCAGTTTGGTTCCTGGCTATTGTAGACCAATTTAAAGTAGAATTAGTCCCGTCCAGTTATCATTTCTATTCGAATAATCTAATATTGAGACATCAGAGGTATACATGAAAATATTTTCCGCATTACTTTTAGTTTTTTCTTTTTCTCTTATGTCAGAGGCCCGTAACCGTCCCCGTGACTTGGGCGAGTGGGATGAAATTAAAGACACCATGGATTGTGTCATTCAAATGCGTTCTTTTTTAAATGCGAATCCTACGTATCTGAGTAGCCCTTTGAACACAGAGCCCGGCGCCACAACAGTAACAGGCGTACCGAGAAGAAAATTGCGATGTGACGATTCCTTGATAGATGATTTGAGTGACGGTCTTGCTCGATGCACGACGGACGGCTCCAGAATGCCGTACCGTTTTGAAGGTGCCGGACTTGATTGCCCGAGCCACACAATAAAACGTTTGAGAATTTCAGACAGTGCTAATTTGGAAATGAGACTTGTTGATAAATGTGATACCCGAACACGCGGTGATCTGTTCGCAGATTTATCGGTTGAAAAATCTCCAAGAAGTATTTCAGATAGTGATATTCAACAGCAGGCCAATCAGAAGCTGGAAGAAGCCATTATTGATATTTATAGCAAAGTGGATTTATCGCGCGCCTATGCGGGTTTAAGTCGAAACAGAATTGAAGGAATTGAACACCAGTTATCGCAAAATATTTTTGGCAAAGTCAGTTGCAGTGTTAGACACTTCAGAGATTCGGAAGTAGGTCCGGTCATGCGTGAAGCCATCGACCGAGTTTGTGGGCAGAAACGCGCGATCACAGGACCGGAGCGCTGCATGTTAGGCGCTCCTGAAAACTACGGCACCTATATGAGAGCAGAATCTGCGGCAACTCTTGCGGCAGGCGCACCGCGAACGACACCGCAAACGACACTGAGCGGTGATAGAGCTCCTGTGCAGCCAGCCTCATCTCAGCCGGAAATTCCTCCTGCTCCTGATGTAGACGAAGACGGGGATTAATAACCCCTCCATTAAGTTTGCATAAAACGTGAAATTTTAGTAAACCAAGGACTTCTTTAGTTCTATAGTGAGGTCCTATGTCTGCTGAAATTCTTATCAATGTTCGCCCCTTGGAAACCAGAGTGGCTTATGTTGAATCTGGCGTCCTCATGGATCTTAAAATCGAAAGAAAAACTTCGCCGACACTTGTGGGCACTATACATAGGGGAGTGGTCACGCGCGTACTTCCTGGTATGCAGGCCGCTTTTGTGGATATCGGTCTGGATAAAGCCGCCTTTTTGTATGTAGGTGACATTATCACGGAAGAAGGCAAAGAATTTTTTGATGATGATGAAACGGAAGACAAAGGCGATGAAGAAAGCCGTAATCAACGTGAAATCAAAACACCTATTCAGGATTTAATTAAAGAAGGCCAGCACTTGATGGTGCAAGTGGCGAAGGATCCACTCGGTACGAAAGGCGCGCGAATTACAACGCACATTTCATTGCCGGGCAGAGGAGTGGTTTACATGCCCTATGTGAAACACACCGGGATATCTCGCAAAATCGAAGATGAGCACGAAAAAGAAAGATTAAAGAAAATCATTCACAACATTAATCCAACCGGCGGCGTCATCGTACGTACCGCATCGGAAGGCGCCAGCGAAGAGTCTTTGCGGGCTGACATTGAATACTTAGACCGTCTCGCAAAAGAAATTCATAAAAATTACGAAAAGAAAAAGAACGCAGGCATTGTACACTCTGAGCTGGATGTGGAGCTCCGTGCTTTACGTGATCTGATGAGTGAAAATGTGACGACAGTTTGGGTAGATGACGTTGAGGTTTACAAAAAAGTTCAAAAGTTCGTTACTCAGTTAATGCCGAAATACCGTCAGAACATTATTCTATATGAAGAGAAAAAACCTTTATTCGATCTTTACGATATTGATCTTGAAATCTCACGTGCGATGGAACGCAAAGTTTGGTTGAAGTCCGGCGGCTACATTGTATTTGATGAGGCTGAGGCTTTAGTTGTAATTGACGTTAATACCGGCCGTTACGTAGGTAAAAAAGATTTAGAAGACACAATTTTAAAAACCAATCTGGAAGCGGTTAAAGAGATCGCCCACCAGTTGCGCGTGCGTAATGTCGGCGGCATTATCATTATCGATTTTATCGATATGGAAAAAGAAACTCATCGCGAGCAGGTTCTTTACGGAATGGAAGAAGAGCTTAAAAAAGACCGTAGCCGCACGAACATCGTTTCGATGTCGGATCTGGGCCTGGTTGAAATGACCCGAAAACGTATTCGCCCGAGCCTTGTTAAGACTCTTTGCGAGCCCTGTTCTTATTGCGACGGCAAAGGTTATATTAAGCGCAAACACACCATCGCCTGTGAGATATTCCGCGAACTTGAACGCGAAATCAGTATGGTTGAAAATTCCAAAAAACCGGGCGTCATTGTTCATTGCCACGCTGAAATCGTAGACTGGGTTTACGAAAGCGAATCTGAAACCCTAGAGGCTCTTGAAAAACGCTTGGGCCGGTCCATTGCCTTTAAGATTGAACCGTCTTATCACGCCGAACAATATGAAATCTTCAGTGAGAACTGAAAAAATCTTCAGCGAAACCTAAGTCTTAACACCATATATTTTTTTAAGAGCAGCTAAGCAAAGCGGGTCAATTCGTTTTTCATAAAGCTGCTGTAGATTTGCAATGACGGCTGCAGCGGTTATTGGCTGACCGCTTTGTCGTAATGTATCCGTATACTCTACAAAAAGGACTGCAGCCTGCAAGATTTTCGAAAGCGGATGCTGGTCACGAGCCGCCTTGGAGTTGGGATAGCCAAGCCCAGCCTGATCTTCATGATGTTCGTAGGCCATTCGCACGACATCAGAATGTAAACTTTTAATTCCTAAAAGAATATCGTGACCTCGCACTACATGACTTTCAATTTCTTTTTGCTCTGCCCGGGTTGTTAAATGGCGCGGCCTTTTTAAAAGCTCACTGTCGATTTCTTTTTTTCCGATATCATGAAACATGCCGGCCATACTCACTTTAAACAGTGTCTGCATCGAAGTGACACCAAGAGTTTTTGCCAACATTACTGAACAAAAGGAAATCGCAACTGAATTCGCATAAACTGCATCGGAATAGCTGTTCAATAAAGTTAAGAGATCAAAGCTGTCTTCAGATTCTGTTGCTGTTTCAACTGCCATTTTAAGAAAAGCAGAAGCCTCTTGGATGGAATCCTGGTCTACACCATCGGTAAAGGTGCGCTCTAGAATAACCTTTCCTGTGTAATTCATGAAGGACGTCTTTTTGTCATTGGCGATTTCTGAACGGCCCTTCATTATTTTCACAAGACCCAAGTTAAACTGTACCAGTTTTCCGAAATCTTCTTTTTCAATGTAGAAGTGCTTTATACCGCGGTCTTTATACTTAGCAATTTGTTCTTTTGGAAGCTGCTCGCTTTTATTAGCGACTTTAATAAAATTTGTTTCTGAGAGTTTAATGAAGATATCAAAATCAATGTTAGGTTTTGCAATGAATTCTTCTATA
Source organism: Pseudobdellovibrio sp. (assembly GCA_025449725.1). GTDB lineage: Bacteria > Bdellovibrionota > Bdellovibrionia > Bdellovibrionales > Bdellovibrionaceae > Pseudobdellovibrio. Next base: position 4,285 of record JANWIU010000041.1, on the reverse strand, counting down.
GAAACTTTATAATATGCATCAGCGGGCTTCTTCTCTGGCACCACTTTTTTTTCTTCACCGATTATAGAAGGAATAAGATCGAGAAGCTGGGAAATTTTAAAAGGCTTTGCGATAAAACCTTTTGCTCCCAGCTCATATGCAGATTTTGTTTCAAGCAATGTCGAAAAGCCGGTCATAATAATAAAAGGCATTGGCCGGTGTTTTGCCGACCACTCCAACAAATCAATCCCGGTCATGTTTGGCATCTGAATATCAGAAAGCACCAGATCGTAATCTTGCACCGACATGAGTTCGCATGCTGATTTCCCGTTAGGAGCCTGGGCAACTTCATACTTTTTACCTAGTAATTCTCCGATGGTGTTTCTGAATACTTCATCATCTTCGACTACCAATATTTTTTTAGCTCCCATAACATTCTCCTTCAGGATAATTAAACGACTCTCTCAAATACATGTTTGTTAGTTTTCAAAAAAGGTAAAGTTAGGACCATTCGTGTCTGCTTTGATGAGCGGTCCAAGTAAAGTCTTCCATCATGAGCTTCAACGATTCCTTTAGAAATGCTGAGTCCGATCCCGGTGCCCTTGCCGAATTCTTTGGTGGTAAAAAACGGCTGCATTATTTTGTCATGAATAGCATGAGGAATGCCTTTTCCTGAATCAGTGATGGCGATCTCAAAAATCTGTTCATCAACCTGTCGTGTGCTAATTGATATTATTTTTTCTTCCGAATCTTCAACGGCATCATAAGCGTTATTTAAAAGGTTAACCAGCACCTGAGCGATCTCGGTTGGTCGGCATTGCAAAACAAAGTCGTCGCTTAAGTCAATACTGACGTCTATTCCGTGAATCTTGAATTTTTCAAAGCAAAGGTTCAGAGCTTCTGAAACAATTTTACTGACGGAGTATTCAATTTTTTCGTGCTGAGCCGTTTCACGGGAGAAAGCTCTTAAGCTTTGAATAATCTTCGTAATGCGGTCCACTGTTTTATCAATGATTTCCAGAGAAGACTTTAAATTCTGTTCGTTGTTACCCGGATTCTCGTTGATTTCATTCATCATCATTTCACTTCTTAACTTAATAACAGTAAGGGGGGTGTTAATTTCATGAGCCACTCCGCCTGCCATTTCGCCGAGTGCGGACATTTTGGCAGCAGAAACCAGGGCATGATTCTGGTTTTTGATAATTTCATTTAAGCTCATGAGTTCTTGGTTGCGGGTATTGAGAGTTCCCACCATCTGATTCATGCTTCGCGCCAGACGGGCCAGCTCATCATCACCTTTGACAGTCAATTTTGTTACTCCGTTTTGATTCAGCAAATTTACTTGTTCATCAAGGTCCGCCAGCCGCTTCACCAGCATACTGTCCATAAGATGTATCATGATGAGAGCGATAAGAATTGTGACGGTTGTAATGAACGTCATTGTTTTTCGGTAAGAGGCGGTTCCGATCTGGAGAATTTTTCTTGGTATTTCGGTTTTAATAACGGCGACAGGAATATTATAAAAATCATGCAGAACCGCTATCCCCAATATCAGATCCTTTGAGAGTTCCTTTTGAACGATGCTTTTTTGTAAGTCTATGCCGTAATTTTCTTCTGCAGATTTGGGGCTTTCAAAAGAAATCTTTTTACCTGTGATTATTGAGATTTTAGAAACAACATCGTCAGAGACTCGGCGAACCATCAACAGATAGCCTTTCGATGGCCCACGCATTTTGCTATTAAAAACCGGGCGAAGGGAAAACATGATGAGACCTTCAGAAATTTTCAAAACCCCGCGGTGAGAAACTTCTTTTGGTGCGAATTCAAAAATCTTTGAACCCGGGCTAAAGATTCGACGTAGGCTGTCTGGATAGGATATGAAAGCGCTTTTATTTTTATCAAAGGCACGATGGCCAACAGAGTGGCCTCTGGAATCAAAAAAAGCAAAGTAATCAAGATTTAAAAGCTTCATTGTTTCAGGCAGAAAATTAGATTGTTCAAAGGCTTTGTTTTTTCTTTGAACATAACTGAAAGCTTCATCCCAGGCGGCCCAATCGGCCGCCTTATTGTCGAGAGTGACCACCATAGAATTAAAGGTTTCAAGCAACACTTCCGTGTCAGAAAGAGCCTCTTCGCGTTCGACTTCTTCGAATCCCGAAATTAGAAATGTTTTCGAAAACATCGAATAGGTAACCAGAAGAAATAAGGTTGAAATCAGTTTCAATGTTAAAACTTTAAATCTGATGTTCATTTTTTATCCCGCTAAACGTTCAATTCCTGAATAGTTTTACGGATTAATGATACCAGTACTTAATGGCCGGGCCTAAAATGTTAGAGTATTTGTTGTCTCATGATACACAATCAATAAAAGTTGTTAAAGCTCTGTAAATATGTTTTTAAATGTCCGTTAAATTTAAGGAATAGCAAACAGATCTTCCTTTACTTGTACCAACCGCCAATATTCTCATTTTGACTAATTCTGAAAGGTCGCGCTTAGCTGATTCTCTGCTGGTTTTGCAAATTTCAGTGTACTGCCGGTTAGTCATTGTCTGATGCTCTTCAATCATGAGGTTCAATACTTTTTTCTGACGGCTGTTTAGGTCAAAGATTGATAATTGCTTCCAGAATTTTTCTGACAAGTCTTTTTGCTCTGAAATGGTCAACGCAGAATTTAGGGCTACGTTTACCATCTCGAGGAAATAATTGATCCACGGCGTGAGGTCGCCATCACCTATGGTCATCTCACTGACCAATTCTTTTATGCGTTCCTCGTTTTCTTCGAATTGCAAAGCCAAATCATAACTGCGAAACGGCAGACCTTCTTTTTCGGTTAATGCCTTTTCAGCAATGGCTGCAGCCAAAGTAAAGTTTCCCGCCTCAAAAGGGGAGATAATTAAAAACCAAATGCTGCCAATGGCCGCTCTTAAAATAATATCCAGATCCTGCGGTGGTTCAGCCCACCATTGCAGCCAGTTTTTAATTTCAGCTTCAATCCGGAACGCAGGAAACATTCCTTTAGCTGGATCTTTTTGCCGGTAAGACCCAACGGCCACTTTTCTGATACCTGCAAAACCTGTTGGAAACAAAGAGGCCTGCCAGCCAAACAACCGTTGTTCGTCCAAGCCGGGAACAAACCAGTCTGCATAAAGGGGCTGGCGGACTTCCACCATTTCAAAGGAATGGACGAAATTTTGCTTCAAAGCCAACAGTCGGCCTTGGTTATGACGGGCAGTGACCAAAGAGTTAATGAAACTCCCGTGAGTCCAATAAAATGAAGGCCAGCTTGTTTTTTGCCATAAATAGGTCATAAAGTGACCCATTTAATACACTCAATTGGGCTAAAAACAAGACTTTTTTATGTTTTTATATTAGCGTTTGACAGCTCTACAGTCCAAATGGCAAAAACTACAGTTCTTAAGTAGCTATTAAAGTTAGAAATGAGGAAATATGTACGCAATCATTAAAACCGGCGGTAAACAATACAAAGTTCAAGCTGGTGATGTATTACAAATCGAAAAATTAGATCAAGAGCTTGGTGCCGAATTCAATATCGACCAAATCTTAATGATCGGTGGCGATAAAGCTCATGTTGGAACACCAACAGTTAAAAATGCAAAAGTTACTGCAGTAGTAACTAAGCAAGCTCGCACTAGAAAAATTATCGTTTTCAAAAAGAAACGTCGTCAAGGTTACAGAAAGTTTGCAACTCACAAACAAGACTTTACTGAAATCTTCGTAAAATCTATTACTTCTCCGGATGGTCAGGTTTCTAAATCTGATGCTACTCCTGAAGTAAAAGACATGGCGAAACTTCGTCAGGACCGCATTGAGCAAAAAGTTGCAGATCACAAAGCACGCGTATCTGCCACTAACGCTGATGTACAAGAAGCACCGGCTTCTAAAAAAGCTAAGCCAGCAGCTAAAAAACCTGCGAAAAAAGCGGCAGCGAAAAAAGCAAAACCTGCTTCTAAACGCTCTGCTAAAACAGCGGCGAAAAAAGCAGCTAAGAAAATAACTAAATCTAAAAAGTAATTGAGAATTTTAATTTTTTAAACGGAGTAGACAATGGCAAGTAAAAAAGCTGGTGGTAGTACCAAGAATGGCCGCGATTCGCAGTCCAAGAGATTGGGTGTTAAACGTTTCGGTGGTCAATTAGTAAAATCTGGAACAATTATCGTTCGTCAACGTGGAACAAAATTTCACTTAGGCAATAACGTAAAAATCGGACGCGATCACACGATTTATGCAATCGTTGAAGGTCACGTTAAATTTGAAAGATTTTCTAAAGATAAATTCAAAGTAAGCG
>JANWIU010000040.1 GCA_025449725.1 Pseudobdellovibrio sp. | reverse complement strand
CTTGATGCGGATGTTAACTCCGTATTTAACCGGCGATATTAAAAAAGAATTCGAAAAAGTTATTCAGTAACGTAAAGTTCGACAGGGCCCCAGATTTCACAGCGGGGTTTTGAATTATCGACTGTACCTGATTGCAATTTTATATTTCTGATATGCTCAGGAACATCAAAACGAAAATTAAACTGGTCCGTAGCTGAGAGTTCATGCAGAAAGTTACCTACTGTTAAATTTGCGAGTTCGCAGTTAGCTGTTCTTTGGTCTTCGACGACTTGTTCCGGCGTTCTGACTAGGCCGTTATTGTATCGGCGAAGTCTATTCATTTCACGATCAAAAATTCTTAAAGCATTGGCTCTGCTAATTTCAAAACTGAAGTGCGTGCCGGTTGAATGGGAAGCTTTATCGACTTTAAAATTAACTCCGGTCATTCCGAACTCAGATTCTAAAAGCGCCGGAATATCAGTTAGATCTTCGCCGGCTTCAATATGATAAGCGTGAATAGTTATGACTCCGTCGACTTCACTCGCGATCGTGCGTGAGACTTTTTCTTCTGAGGCGAGCTGTGGTGTGCTTACACAGCTACTTAATAATAAAGACAGCGCAATTAATTTTAGTGAATTCATTAAACCTCCGAGTACAGTTATTTTAGTTTAATGGGTAAAGGGCATTTTTGAACTAAAGAACGAGAATTTCTGGACTAATCTCAACTTGGAAAAAGGCCTTATCCACAGGTAATCCACAACTTAGAGTAAAAAAACTAGGATAAAATCGATTTAAAAACTTATAAATTGGACTTAAACATTTAAGTTAAAGTCATTTTTTGGACTTTTGGCCTAAAAATTTGCGTTGCGTTAAGACTTTAGATTGTGAATTCATATAACAAAATCAAGTATTTATACTATTTAATATTTTGTAAGATTTTTTGTTGCAAGAATTACAATAATGAATTTATATAAGGCGGTTCCAATTTGGAACTTAAGTTTTAGGCAGAGTATGCCGATATTAGAAAGCTTAAAAAAGGAATTTTGTCACTGGAGGGAAAATGGCAAGAGGAACTCAAGTAAAACAGGTATCCGAAAAGATTTCTGAAAAACTCGTAAAAGAGTGCAAAGAAAAGCTTTTGAAATCTAAAATGGACCTATTGAACCGAGTTAAAGAAGCCCGTGAGAAATTAGACCTTGGCGAAAAGGGCGGCGACGAAGCCGACCAGACAATGCGCCTTTTAGCTGAACAAGAAATGCTAAACTTAAATGACCGTTTACGTACTCAATTATATGAAATCGAAAGCGCCTTGGGAAGAATCGAAAATGGCGGTTTCGGATACTGCGAAGAAACAGAAGAAATGATCGAGACTGAAAGACTTCGCGCAATTCCTTGGACTCGCTTAAGCATCGAAGGTGCTGAAATCCGCGAATCAATGGATAGAAGATACGCGCGATAACGTAATAGTTTCGTTCGAGGGGAAAAGGCTCGCTAGTTAGCGGGCCTTTTTATTTTCTAGATTTAGAATTCAATCACGGCTGACCAAAGAGGAACTTTCTAATCTGCTCAATTCCTCTTTTGCCTGATGTTGGGTGTCGGTACGGAGCGCATTTTTGAAAAATCCGAAATTCAGATTCGTCGCTCTGTACCGACGCTCAACATCGGGAAGAACAGGCGAGCCCATAGTTATATGAACAATCTAAATTTTAACTGAAGACGTAGTTTGCGAAGTCGACTTCTTAGTTTTCTTTTTTATAGAAGCAGTCGATCGGCCATTGCCTTTTGATTTTTTAACTTTAGTTTTCTTTTCGGCTTTGGCCAGTTTTGCAGATTTCTTACTGGCCTTAACGGCCTTAACTACTTTTGGTTTCGGCGGAAAGTATCTTTTAGCGCTGCTTAGGCCGGTAGGGTGCAATTTTACCTGAAAATCTTTTTCGTTAGCCGGATTACGCTTTTCAGTCGCAGCCGGTTGCTGAACCACTGTTGCAGCACCGTTTCCGGTAGGAATTGTTTTTACGCTATCAACCAACGCAGGTTCACTGTCAGTTTCAGCAGCGGAAGCAGTTAATGTGGAATTCAAAACATCTTCTGCGGTCAATTCTTGTTCTAAAATATTCTGTTCAATAAGGGGAGAGAAGACTGTTTTAGGCAGAGGCCCCAGGCCCTGCGCTACAGAAGTAAGGGAAAATAAAACAACGGCTATTAATGAAATAAGCTGTCCCAAAAAACCTCCATGTTTTTTGATAGAAACCTATTAATAGGATAGCAGGATCGACTTTAAAAAAACTATTTATTTGTGAGGGTGGTCCAGCCACAAAGCTTATAAAGAATTCTGGCGCCTACATTGCCGTCCCATTCTGAAAATTCTTCTTCGCCGCTTGATACTTCATTTAAATCGAATCCCACAATGGTTCGGCCGGACTGGGCCAACAGATTAAAAAGAAAAAACACTTCATCCGTGGAAAGCCCGCCTATTACGGGAGTCCCGGTAGATGGGCAATAGCGAGGGTCTAGTCCGTCGATATCAAAAGAGATGTAAACTTTTTGCGGAAGCTCACCAATGATGTCGCTTGCAACAGAGGCCCAGCTTTCACCTTTTAACAAACGTTGCTTAAGACCGATGTCAAAAAATGTTTTTATCGACGGGTGATTTTCAACGTAGTTGTACTCTTCTTCGCAGAAGTCTCTGATGCCCACCTGAACTAATTTTTTAGGGGGAGTTGGAAGATTCATCACATTGTACATGATCGATGCGTGCGACTGTTCAAAGCCCTGGTAAGCCTTACGAGTGTCTGAGTGGGCATCAATATGAAGGACTCCCACTTCGCTTTTGCCACCGGCACTGTGCGTTTCACTGATAGCTTTGATAGCACCAAGGGGGGACGAATGGTCTCCGCCCACTAAGCCAAAAAGCTTTCCGGCCTTTAAGATCTCTTGTGTTTGCTGGTAAACCCATTCGGTAAGGCGCTTAGAGGCGCCATTCACTTCGGCTGTTAATTTGGCGATGGTTTCGGTATCAGCCGATTGCTCTGTCTTTAAAGCGATTACTTTTTGCGCAAGTTCTTTATATTTTTGGCTGTCAGACAGCACTTTTTCAGAAATTTCGCGCATAAAATAGCCAGCTTCATAGGCGTTTTTCGTTTCAAAATCAAAGAGGTCGATTTGTTCTGAGGCTTCGCGAATGATTCGCGGCCCATTTGAAGTCCCTTTGCCATAAGAGGTTGTGACCTCCCAGGGCACAGGTAAAAGCACCAGCCGGCTTTCAGCTTCACTGAGGGGAATCCCAAAGATTCCAAAATCGGAAGAGATAGTCGTAGTAGGGTCGAACTTTTTAGTATTTTTTTGATTGTCTGACATAATTAGCCTCTGGTATTTGCCAAGTGTTTTTGCGAATAAAAAGAATATCAATGAGTTAGTTCATAATTGCGAAAAAATAAATAATTTCAGAACACTAACATAATGCACCATTTTTAGAAATCATTGAAAATTCCCATCAATTCGATCATGTTTCATGTAGTTAAAAATTCTTTTATAAGGGGATTTAGAGATGAAAAATGTTTTAAGCATTTTATTAGGACTTAGCCTGTTCGTAGGCACTGCCAATGCAACAGAAGCCAATGCAAACGCGCCAAAAGGCGGCGTTTTGAATTATCATCTGGGCGCAGAACCGGAAAGTTTGCATCCGATCATGAAGCATGACTTGTACACGCGCTACTTCAGCCGTTACGTGCAAGACACTTTGTGTGAGAACGATTTCAACACTTGGGCTTTCGTTCCTCGCCTGGCGGAAAAATCTGAAATTTCTCCCAACGGTTTAGAGTTCACATTCCACCTCCGCAAAGATGCTGTTTTTCACAACGGTCAGCCAATTACTGCTGAAGATGTGAAATTCTCATTAGATGCGGTTCGTGAACCTAAGCATGAAGCTTTGGATCAGATTCCTTATCTTGAAACATTTACTAAAGTCGACATCATCGACAAACATACTATTAAGTTCACTGCGAAAGAAAAATACTTCCAAAACTTGAATTCACTTTGCAGCCTTTATATCATCCCGAAATCAGTTTACGGCGATATCAACAAGTCTGTAAAATTGCTGAAAGAAGCAGTTGGCGCAGGACCTTACAAATTTGAAAAATACGATAAAGGCCAAACGATCATCGTTAAGAAGTTTGATAAATGGTACGGTTACAACGTTCCTTACTGGAAGGGTTATTTCAACTTCGCACAAGTTAATTTTAAAATTACAAAAGAAGATAACGTAGTTAACGAAAGACTTAAAAAAGGTGATATCGATTTCGTAGAGTTTCCTGGAACAGATGCTTTCTTGAAAGTTTCCGGAAAGCCTTTCAAACAGAACTTCAAAGCTGATAAATTTCAGACTTTCGCAGTTAAAAACGATATGCCGAAATCTTACGGATACATCGGCTTTAACTTTTTGGATCCAATCCTTAAAGATAAAAACGTTCGTATCGCGTTTTCTCATTTAGTTAACCGCGAAGAAATGAACAAAAAGTTTTTTGAAAATCTGAACAACCTTGCTACAAGCCCTGTACCGGTTGGAACATCACAATCTCCTGATCGTAAGCCGCGTGAATTTAATCCGGCTAAAGCAAAAGAGCTGTTAACTGCGGCAGGCTGGACTGATTCTGACAAAAACGGCGTGCTGGATAAAGTTGTTGATGGTAAAAAAACAGAACTGAAATTAACTTTCATTTACGCGAATAAAGATTCTGAAAAACAATGGACAATGGTTAAAGAAGACTGCAAAAAAGCAGGTCTTGATATCGAACTTAAATTCCTTGAGTGGAACAGCTTTATCAAAACTGTTGATGAAAGAAAAATGCAGTTGTGGGCAATGGGCTGGGGCGGCGGAGACGTCGAAGGCGATCCAAAACAAATTTATCACTCAACTTCTGCAGGCAAAGGCGGATCTAACTACGGAAGCTACAGCAACCCGGAAGTGGACAAGCTGATTGATCAGGCTCGCGGTGAATTAGATCCTGCAAAACGCGGTGCTATGTTTAAAAAAGTTTACAACATGATCGCAGAAGATGCGCCTTACGTATTTTTATTTAATCGTAAGTACGAATACTATGCTCAATCTAATAAAGTAAAATCCCCAGGTGATACTTTCCGATATGACTTCGGTTACAGAACTTGGTGGAGTGCGCAGCCTTAATTTTAAAGGCTGAATTCGATGTTCATATATATTTTAAGACGTTTATTGTTGTCGATCCCCACATTTCTGGGGATCACTTTGATTACGTTCTTAATCATTAATGCGGCTCCGGGCGGGCCTATTGAACAGAAGCTTCAGAAGATGCGAATGGGCGGTGCCGGTGGCAGTGGCGGCCGAGGCACGCAGATTTCGCAGGAAATTCTCGACAGCATGGCAAAGCAATATGGCTTTGATAAACCTGTGCACGAGCGATACTGGATCTGGTTAAAAAATATTTCTCGATTAGATTTCGGTGAGAGCTTCGCTTATCAAGAGCCTGTCATTGATGTTATTACGCAGAGATTTCCTGTTTCGCTTTCATTTGGTATTGCCTCATTAATTTTAACTTATATTGTTTGTATTCCCTTAGGCGTAACAAAGGCCATCAAAGCAGGAAGTAAATTCGATCATGTAAGCGGAATTATCTTATATGGTTTGTATTCTATTCCACCGCTGGTGCTGGGTATTGTGTTGATCGTATGGTTTGCGGGGGGCTCTCACTTTGACTTCTTTCCGATCGGAAACCTGACGTCTGATGACTACGATAACATGACTACTTGGGGTAAAGTATGGGACCGCACCTACCATTTTATTCTGCCGTTAACATGTTACATGCTGGGTAATTTTACAGAAGTAACGATGCTTGTGCGTAACTCTATGCTGGATGTAATTAAGTCGGATTACGTTCGTACGGCAAGATCCAAAGGTTTGACGGACCGATTAGTTTATTACAAACACGCGCTTCGAAACGCGATGATTCCGGTTGCAACAGGGCTTGGAGGGTTTCTACGAGTGTTCCTTGCCGGTTCATTGATTATTGAAAAGATTTTTAATTTAGATGGTATCGGGTTACTGAGCTACAGTTCCATTTTGGCGAGAGATTATAACGTAATTATGGGTATTACTTTTATTTCTGCAATGCTTTTACTGGCCGGTAATATCATCAGCGATATTGTTTATGTAATGGTTGATCCACGAATTGATTTTAAATAGGTGAGATGTTGGCGCTGATTGAAGGAAGACTGATTACAAATGAACTGACTTTAAAACGCTACAAGCGTTTGAAGCGCAACAAGCTTGCGATGGTTTCGACATGGGTCATATTCTTTCTTTTATTCTTCAGTTTAACAGCTGAGATCTGGGCGAATAGCAAACCGATCATTATGAAATACAAAGGTGAAATCTATACGCCGGTTCTGAAGGAGTATCATCCGACAGTGTTTGGCCGCGAAGACATTTTTGTAATGGATTATCGTTCACTGGATTTTGAAAACGGTGACTGGGCGGCGTGGCCGTTGATTCAATGGGACCCATTAGAAAGCAATTCAGCAGTGGACTCGTATCCGTCGTCTCCTACAAAATACAATTTAATGGGAACCGACAATCGCGGCAGAGACGTTCTGACGAGATTGCTTTACGGAATGAGATATTCATTTATTTTTGCTTTAGGAGCCTGGTTTGCCGCATATATTATCGGCGTTGCGCTGGGTTCTTCGATTGGATTCTTTGGAGGAAAATTAGATATTCTGGGCATGCGTTTGGTTGAAGTTATTCAAACTATGCCGACAACTTTGATTCTAATTACGATTATTTCGATTTTTACTCCGAACTTATTTATTTTAATTCTGTTTTTGGCCATCTTTGACTGGCCGCAAATTGCTATTTATATGCGGGCGCAGTTTTTACAGCTAAGAAAGCGCGAATACGTAGAAGCTGCGAGAGCTTTAGGTGCGTCTAACAAAAAAATAATCTTCGGACATATTCTGCCGAATGCTTTAACGCCAATCGTGACATTTTCTCCTTTTGTTATTGCAGTGAACATTTCGACGCTGGCGTTTTTGGATTACCTGGGTTTAGGACTTCAGGCGCCGACGCCAAGCTGGGGTGAGCTTTTAGATCAAGGGCAGCAGTATATTACGACATCGGAATGGCTGGTTTGGTACCCTTCAGCGGCGGTGGTACTCACTTTGACTTTGCTTATCAATATCGGGTTGGCGGTGCGTGACGCCTTCGATTCTAAGTCTTCTGTTGAATAGCATCCTCCTGCCGTTTTGGTCGTTTTGGCATCTAAAATCATTAAATTCATTTATGATGAATTAATAATCAATTCATTATTTTTATTATTACCCTGGTGTTAAAAGTATCTCAACAGGGAGAAACACTTTATGAAAAAAGTATTACTATTAGGGGCATTATTAACAATCACTTCAAACATCTGGGCTGCAGATGATCTTTTGCCGAACGCCGGCGTTAAAGAAAGAGTTATTTTAAGAGACGCAAAATCTTTCACAACTGAAGTTTCAACTTCAACAGTTCGTTGTTCTGAAATCGGATACGGCGCACAAGAATTAAAAATTAATTTAGCCGCACTTGATGGCTGGACACTGTTTGACCACACCAATTCAAACTTTGGTGATATCGGCGAGCCATGTATGACAGCGGGCCGTTGTAAAGCGCCTTGGGGCGGTGACGGATTTTCAATTGATGATTTAATTCAGAACAATCCAGGTGCAGAAGCGGTTACAGTGGCAAGAACAGTAACTGAATTAAAAATAGAAACGCGTGATGAAAATAATCAGGAAGTTTGTCAGCGCTCATTACGCGAAGATCTTCAGACATCGATCAGAGGCATCAAGTTCCACCATTCAAGAAGTGGCCTTGATCAAAACTTCCCGATCGAAGTTTGCAGAAAGTAATCAAAAGAATATTTCGTTGAGTCCCGCAAATTTTTTCTTGCGGGTCTCATACGGCATGATGAAATTCATCGGACTACCCGGAGAAAAGTAGACAAAACCTACCAAGCGCCGGATGTAAGGCAAATAAATCCAGTTATCAACTAACGAAAAGTCATACTCAGTATTCTTGGCCCGTTTAAAAATTGACTCATCGAGAGTAAACGAAGAAAACATGTCTAAAGAGGCCGGTGAGCGGTCTAAAAATTTATTGTAGATATTCAGGTTACATTCGGTTTTCACTTTTATATAAATCTTTTTGGTATACGCAATATTGTAAGTAAAGTTTGCTTCGAAGTACGTTTGCGGTTCAAAGAAATCCCGGTAAAGCGTGAAGTTCGAAACGGCTTCACGGGCACCTGCACACAAGCCGTTCTGGGGTTTTAAGTACGGAAAGAACGCAGGAGGAAACTCCGAAAAATACGGCATCTTTAAAATGGCCACCCAAGCCCAGGTTACGCGAGCGTAAGCATCCAGGTAATAAATCGGAACGGGCTCCCAGCCTTTAACCGGAAACCTTCCCAGCAAAACATATTCATCCCGCAACATTGAAAACGCAGTCGTGCTGGCCACGAAGTTTCCTGCGCTATGAAGTAAGTAGGCAATGTGTCTATAGGTTTTTAAGGCTTCAAGCCCGTGACCTGCCTTTTGCATTTTAATAAAATTCAGCATGGCCCAAGAACGCAATTGATTAAATGTTGGTTGGGGAAGCTGAGAGAAGATCTCAAGACGCGTAATACCGCTGACATCGCGAATTGGCGAAAGCGAAGAAAGAATTTCTTTGTGAGATGAGTAGTTCCAGTGATCATAGTCTCTTAGTTTTTGGACCCACGTGGTATCGACAGCCAGAAGTTCTTTATCGTTCAGCATTTTTTGAAAGACCTGATCGTCTGTACGCCAGTTGTAATATTCTTCGGTCAATCTAAACAGAGAATCATAGCGCGGATTTTTAATGTGGGTATCTTCAATACCATCCATCGGGATGTACTTTAGCAAAACGAACTGGGCATTGTTCTTGTAACCCGGCATCGGAAACACCGGGTGAGCGGTGATTGTTTCTAAATCGCTGATAATTTTTGGAAAGTTGTTATAGAGGCTGGCATTCTGTTCATTGACGAGCGGCCTAAAGATCGTATCGATCACTAAACGTGACAATATCGGCAAGCTTAAAAAAGCTGAGAAAACGATAGCAAAGAGAATGAAATGACGACGATGCCGCAGGTATTTGAACATGAACTTCCTCAGTACATGCTCTTCGGTTTGAAAGTGATTTTAGATGATGGCCGTTAGTCCAGTAACGGCCAAAAAAACACGAAAATCTACTCCATCTCTTCGAGATAAGTGTAGCCGGACAGACCTTCTTCGTAATGGCGGATTAAGTTCTTAGCTTCTTGTTTAGTGATATTGCCGCTGGCGATGCTTTCTTCTGTGAACTGGCGGACATTGTCTACCATTTCTGCACGGCCGAACTGAACGTAAGTTAATACTTCCGTAACGGTGTCTCCAGGCACGTAGTGATCTACTGTGTAGCCTGAATCTGTGATGGAGATGTGAACCGCATCGGTGTCTCCGAAAAGATTATGCAGATCACCTAAGATTTCCTGGTAGGCGCCAGTTAAGAAAACTGCCAAGAAGTAAGGGGAGTCGCCCTCTTTGAAGGGGTGGATTCGCAATGTTTTCTTCACTTCGCCGGTTTCGGTATCGATGAACTTTTCGATTTTACCATCGGAATCACAAGTTAAATCTGCCAGAGTGGCCTCATGACATGGTTCGTTTTTGTGATTGTGAATCGGCATGACCGGAAACAACTGGCCTACAGCCCATGAATCCGGAACGGATTGGAATACTGAGAAGTTACAGAAGTAAGTATCGCAAAGTTTTTCGCGAAGCTCAGCAACGATATCGTCGCAATCAGGAGTCACTTGCGCCAGCGCCAGCATCTTTGTTGCAACGGCGAAGAACATACTTTCACACCAAGCACGCTGAGTTAAGTTCAACACGCCGTAAGTGAACTGATTTAAAGTTTCGGTTTTTGCCTGCATTAAATCGTTGAAGCATTCGTTCAGGTTTTCAGAATTTAGTTTTTCAAAGACATACTGCATGTCTTGCATGATTGCCGGATCTTTTTTGGTAGCCGGCACAGGAGGGTCTTGTTGAAACAAATTGTTTACGCCCATGACGTTGAAAACTAAAACCGAGTGATGTGCTACAAGAGCACGGCCAGATTCGGTTACGATGTTCGGGTGTGGAACACCTTTTTCGTCGCAAAGTACCTGTAAAGTGGAAACAACATCATTTGCATATTCTTGTTCAGAGTAGTTAATCGAAGAATCGCCCACGCCTGAACCATCGTAATCAACTCCTAAGCCGCCGCCGACATCGATGTATTTTAATTTAGCACCAAGGTTGTGAAGTTCTGTGTAGAAGCGGGCTGCTTCACGCAAAGAAGATTTAATCGACTGAATTGAGGGAACCTGTGAACCGATGTGGTAATGAAGAAGCTCAAGGCAATCGAGCATGTTCAGTTTTTTTAGATACTCAACACCCTCAACGATTTCAACTGCCGTTAAACCGAATTTAGAGCGCGCACCGGCTGAATCAACCCATTTGCCTGCGCCTTGTGTATTCAGCTTCGCACGGAAACCGATTTTAGGTTTGATGTTCAATTTTTTACCGGCATCAATGATAAGTTTTAATTCATCTTTACGGTCAACAACGATAATGATTTCGCGGCCGATTTTTTGCGCCAGTAAAGCGGTTTCGATATATTCCATATCTTTAAAACCATTACAGATAATCACGCCTTGCGGAGAATTCATTAAAGAAAGAACAACCAGTAATTCCGGCTTAGAACCGCACTCAAGGCCTAAGTTAACGTCTTTTCCGAACTTTACGAGCTCTTGCACTAAGTGACGTTGTTGATTCACTTTAATTGGATAAACGCCACGGTACTGGCCACCGTAATTGTGGTCAGCGATTGCTTTTTGAAAACAGTTATGAAGAAGGTGAACGCGTTCATTGATGATGTCAGGAAAGCGGATCATGATCGGCACGCGGATACCGCGGTCTTGTAACTCTTGAGTGAGTTCGTACAAATCTAACGAGTTACCCTTAACACCTTTTGGAGTGACTGCGACATTTCCGTTTTCATTAATGCGGAAGTAGCCATTACCCCAATTATTAATTCCGTAAATTCTTGCGCTGTCTTCAACCGTCCATGGATTAGCAGTTGTTTTTGCAAACGCATGCGTAGCCGGAGACGATTTATTTACCGAAGTGTGATTGGTGCTGTTGGTTTCTAAACTCATGTTTCAGGGCCCCCCAAAAATACGTTTCCTGTAACTGTAAATTTATAGTTTTGATTTACAGATTAATTGGGCGGCCTGCAACAAATTAGCACAGAATATTTAAAATTTTTCCGGCTTTGTAGATTACCTTTTTAGGAGCGCTTCCGCCCATGGCAGAATTAACGGTCGCAAGTTGATAAGCAGCAGCGAGAGCTTCGGCCTCTGATGCTGCCACCGCAATCTCAATTGTGCCTCTCATTTTGCCGTTTACTTGAACACCTAGAGTAATCACGTCATCTTTGCAAAGCTCAGGATTGAATGTAGGCCAAGCAGCTTGGACCACAAGCCCTTCTCCGCCGATCTGGCTCCAGATTTCTTCCGCCGTGTGAGGAGCAAATGGCTGTAATAATTGAGCTAATGGCAGCAAGGCCTTACGAGAACGGCAGTCAAATTTATAAAGCTCGTTCACCAAAATCATCATCTGGCTGATACAAGTATTGAAGCTGAGGATCTCGATATCTTCTGAAACTTTTTTAATAGTTTTATGTAAAAGTTTCTCGACCTCAGGAGGCAATGCTGCGTCTGTTGCTGTGACTTCGCCGGTGGTTTCGTTAACCGCAAGGCGCGAGAGGCGGTCTAAAAAGCGCCTGACGCCGTCGATTCCGTTTACGTTCCATGGTTTGTCTTTATCCATCGGTCCTAAAAAACAAACATAACATCTTAGAGCATCCACGCCGGATTCCGCTGCGACGGTGTCAGCTGGGATAACATTTCCTCGGGACTTCGACATCTTTTCGCCGTCAGGTCCCAAAATCATTCCCTGATGAGCTAATTTTTTAAAGGGCTCATCAACCGGTGACAGGCCCGCATCAAAAAGAACTTTTGTCCAAAAGCGAGAATACAATAAATGACCGACGGTATGTTCGGCCCCACCAACATAAAGATCGACCGGCAGCCAGTATTTTGCTTTTTCCGGAGCATAAGGTGCTTGATCG
>JANWIU010000039.1 GCA_025449725.1 Pseudobdellovibrio sp. | reverse complement strand
GGGAAAAAATCATTTAGTGAAGAGTTCCGCCACTTCCGTTTTGCGCTTCTTTAATAAACCGATCAATTAAGGTTAATAAAGCAGAGCCTGTAGGTTCTGTTTTAGCTGCAAGGTCACGAACACGTCTTAAAATAGGCTCAGCGAATCTTCCAAGCTGATCTACTTTAAAGGTATTTTGAGCTGCGCGAATTTCTTCTAAAATTCTTGCTTCTTCTGTATCTAGCAAAATCTCCATACGAGCTACGAAAGAACGAACTAAATTTGTCGGTGCAGGTGAAAAACTTAAAGGTAAAATATCATCCACTTCAGCTTGCGGTAAAATGTAGAGCAAGCGTAAACCAGGAACCTTTAAGTAACCATTCTCCCAGGTGTTAACCATGGCAAGGGCTTCATCGCGGAATAAACCAGATGTGACAAGTTCATCAACCAATTTACCGCGTGCTTGTTCGCCTCGGATAATAAATGGAGATGTCGTTGCATGATTTTTTAAATCTGCAATCCTTCTAGCAGAAACCGTAACATAATCTTTGTTTTTTACGCTGTCGACAGCCAGCAATTGACCGTGACCAGATTGATCAACATGAATTAATACGGCCGCTTGCGGGCGAGCTGCAGCTAATTCAGAAATCAACAAGGCACCGTTCCGTGATGTAATGGAAATTCGCGGTTGAAAGCGTCCTAGGCCTCGATAGAAAATAAATTTTTCTGTCTCGGCACCTGAAGTCACTACGTTACTATTGACGGCGCGTGCGTGTCCGTAAATGTTTCCGGCTTGAACAAACGGAACAGCTCCAGTTTTGGTTGATAAAATATCAACTGAAAATTTCGTTTTACCATTTGCAATGACGTGTGGATCATTAAACGTTGGGAAAGTTTGCACAGGCCCTGGGAAAGTTTCAGTTATAATTCCTTCTGGAAATGCGACATCGACCTCAACTTGTTGCCTCGTTGAATCGCTGCTGTAAAAATAGATGACCGGCGTTTCCATTTTTTGCGTAATGGCGTTTTGCTCTAAATCATTTAGGTCAAAGCAAACTTTTACGTTTCGGCAAGGTGGTTTTGGATTCGACGGCGGCAAATGTGGCGGCGGACGAAACGGAGGAGGCGGCGGCGGAAGTTCCGCTCTCAATTCGCCGAACCCGTGAACGAAATCGGGGAGGGGTTCGTCCTCATGGTAAAGTCCCGTTTGCGTAATTCCGTCAGAACCTACGACTGAAGTGAAAGTCCCCCATTCATGCGCCTCGTAGTTAGCTTTGGCAATGGCCCCCGCAAGCAGGGTAGTTAATAATAGCATCAATAATATAGACCTCATAAATGGCCTCCTTTCGTTGTGTTTGATGTAATTTGGTGAATAGCTTTTTAATGATAAGAAAAAAATTGAATAATTCGACAGTTATGATAACTAAAATTCATGAATCTAAAACGCTTAGAGTATTTTTTAACCATCGCACAAACTGGAAGTCTTCGGGAAGCCAGTGAAATTCTACACTTAACTCAGCCTGCGCTTTCAAAAGCGATGAAACTTTTAGAAGAAGAATTCGAATTAAACCTATGGGCAGCGAACGGCCGGAACATCATTTTAACTGACGCGGGGCATGCACTTCTAAAAAAAGCACCGCGATTAATTAATGATATCAGAGCCTTAAAAGAAGAGCTGCACAAGTCAGAAGAAAAAAGCAAAACAATCCGAATCGGAACGTTTGAGGTTTTTTCGACTTATTTTCTTACGTTTTTAAAAACCTTGCATTGGCAGGATCGTTCACTTGAACTGCATGAGCTGCTTCCCGGTGAGATTGAAAAATATTTGCTAGAAGGTTCAATTGATGTGGGCATTACTTATATGCCTATACCGAGCCCACAACTGGATTTTATGAAAGTATCGTCTATCGAGATGGGCGTTTACACAAAAAAGGGAGCTTTAAAAAACGTAATGCAAGAGGATTTACCTTTTGTGGTTCCGGTGATGCCGCTTCAAGGTGTGCCTACGAAGGTGCGCGGACTTGACGGCTGGCCAGATGACGCCTTTGAAAGAAAGGTCACTCATCGAGTAACGTTAATGGAATCCGCACTTGAGCTTTGCCGGCAGGGTTTAGTTGCAGGATACTTTCCTGCATTTGTGGTATGTGAACATAATAAAAGAATGAACGAAGATTACCAGCTAGAAAGGCGAAGAGCCTCAGCTTTGTCTAATTGTAAACTTCGCAACAGTGATGTTTTTTTGGTGAAGCGCAAATCAACAGAAGAAGATGACATCATCAAGCAATTGGCGAAAGCCATTAGAGTCATCTGCTGAAGTTCTATTTGGTTTCTTTTTTTTCTTCTTTTTTAGTAAATACAAACTTTGAATCAATAGTTGATTTCAGTTCGGCGAGATCTAACACGTTATAACAGGCCAGTTCAAACTGTTTGGCATTCAGTGTACCTAACGCTTCTCTAGAGTTCTGAAAAGTCAGTTTGAACATTGCATCGTACCTGTAATCCAGATTATTGATTTCGGTCTTTTCACTTCTGAAATCCATAAAGCGAAACAGTTTGTCTCCGCTAATAAGAGTGATCTCGGAGCCGTTTGCGGTTTCAGCGGCCGTTGTGCTGAGTTCGCAGTAATCTTTTGCTTTATCTATGTCTTTACTTTTTACCGATTTATTTTCCTGAAAGAAGTAAGATAGTTTTACCATTTTAATTTCATTGGAAGCATCCGCAGGGAAGGATTCGGCACTGCCCCAGTTCATCGTCTCTTTCGCAGAAAAGTCCTGCTCCAAAATTTCAGAGAATTTGAGAGTCTTTTTGGTCGGTGCGCCCTGCTCCTGACCGCCGGGATTAGGGGAGGGATTGTTATTAGAAGAATTTTCGCTTTTTTGGCAGGAAAATAAAAGCGATGACATTAAAACAATATAGATAATCTTCATAAACACCTCTGTTCCAGGGTTCAACTTAGCTAACGATGTGCCACCTGGGCGGCAATAGAGCCTGACTAGAGAGGTTTTTCATGTCAAAAAAATGGACATCGGGCCTATTACGTCGTCCTGACAGAAAACTAATGAATTTGGCATTTGAAGTATGTTACAAAGCTGTCATTACAAAGGATCACTTATGAAAAGTTTAATGGCGTTAGCACTGATAATGGTTACGACATCTGCCTTTGCGGATCAACAGATTGTCATTCCGCAAGGAACTAAAGTTGAAAAGTATAAATATAATTTTACTCCCAATAATGATCCAACGAGCCTGGCAGTATGTGGTGTGTATTCAAAATTGAAAAATGAAGATATTTTGAAAGATATGACTTTCAAGTATGATTCAGGTCCGTTTTACCAGTATCTTTCTACTAACAAGGACACCGTATTAACGTTGGAATCAAAAAGTTTTTCAACTTTAGAAGGTAACGACTGTGAATATAAAGGATACGGCTACGAAGATCCTGACTGGGATTGCACGACGGACGTCAGCGGTCATTGGATGAAAGTGGTTTTGACCTTGAAAGACAATCGGGGCAACACATGGACTTCGTGGGATCAAACCTCTTTAATAAGCGACCGATCACAACTGCCTTCTGAAGAACAGTTTGGCCAAGAGATCATGAATGAAATCCAAAGCCGTATGGGCATTTGTAAATTTCAAGATTAATCAGAATTTTCTTAGAAATCTTGAAAAAAATAGGCGCTTAACGGCGCCTATTTTGTTTTAGGACCTTAACTTTTCTTTTTCAGTAAGCGTATATTCGATTTGAGCAAAATTAAGCTGAATTTTCTACCTTTTTAGACTCAATAATGTATAACAGTAGGCCACAACGTCTCTATAAGTTTAGTAATAGCATTCAGCTCATTCTTCTTTAGCGGCAACCATATCCTGAGGAGGAATTCATGGGAAAAAAATTATACGTAGGAAATTTATCTTACACAGTTACAGATGAGACTTTACAGTCGATCTTTTCAGCTCACGGCACTGTTGAGTCAGCTCGCATCGTTATGGATCGCGATTCTGGACGCAGCAAAGGCTTTGGCTTTGTTGAAATGTCATCTGACACTGAAGCAAATGCTGCTATTGAAAAATTAAACGGCACTGAGCAATACGGACGTAACTTAAACGTTTCTGAAGCTAAACCAATGGCTCCACGTGAAGGTGGCGGCGGCGGTCGTAGCGGCGGTGGACGCAGCGGTGGTGGCGGTGGATTCCGTTCTAACCGTTACTAATTTTTAAATTTCATTTAAATTTTAATTTGGGACGCTATTTAGCGTCCCAAATTTTTTGTAGCCACATTCCTGCGAACATAAATAAAGTAAATATTAAAGCATCATGTGCGCCGGCTCCCAGCGAAGTTAAAGCCGGTCCCGGGCAAAATCCTGCAAGGCCCCATCCAATTCCGAAAATTACTGAACCTAGAATTAAATTGCGGTCAATTTCGGTCAGCGAACTAAAGTGATATTGCTTGTCGTACACAGGTTGCGGGAAGAAATGCACAATCAGTCTGTAAGCCGTAGCAAAAACTAAAATTGCCCCCATCATGACGAACATCAGTGCCGGTCTCCAATCACCTGTGACATCAAGAAAGCCAATAATATTTTTCGGATTAGTCATGCCGCTAACGGTAAGTCCGATTGCGAAAATAAGACCGCTGATAAAAGCGGATAGCTGCCATTTCATTGATAAGCTCCCATTTGACGAAGCAAGAAGACTGTTGCGATTCCGGCTGCCATGAAGGTAAGTGTAGCCACAATCGAGCGTTTAGAGAGTCTCGAGATGCCGCAAACGCCGTGACCACTGGTGCAGCCGCTTCCACGAGAGCTTCCGAATCCCACGAGCAGGCCCGCCAGGCCCAGCATCCATAATGGTGTTTGTGGTTCTAATTCAAAAGACGCAGGCAAAATATTTTTCAAAAATAGCCCGCCAAGAATTAAACCGATTACAAAGTCTAATCGCCACATCAGATCTTTCACACTAAATGTGATGAGACGGCTGGCGATACCTGCGATGCCTGCAATACGTCCGTTAAATAAAAGCAGTACGGCAGAGGCCAACCCAATAATGAGTCCACCGACAAATGCCATTTTGAATTCTTCGAGGGGCATCGTTACTCCATCATGCGGGTTGCAGTGAAACCCGTGGCTGTAGGTTCAATATGAATGACCCGGTATCCGCTCTTCAAAACGTCACTGATCAAAAATGTCGGAGGCACGCCGTGAACCTTCAGTGTTACCCAGGGGTGCCCAATAAAATCTTCCATTACATCAATAAATTGTTGTTCGGCACTGACGGAAGTATCGGCTTCGAAAAAATTTATTTTTTCTTCAAAGCCATAAATTTCCGAACGGGGAATTTCTTTATAGACTTGCTTGTTTTGTGGAGTATCAACAATCCAGGTGGTCAGACGTTGCGAAAGCTCGGTCGCCATTTCTGAAAACTTAGGGTCCACGATAATGACAACTGTTTGCGGGTTGATGAGGTTCAAAGTGAAAGCTCCTTTGCGCAGGTTTCAATTAACCATTTATACATTTTTTGCGAAATGCGATCGTTTTTAACAGATAAAAAAACCGGCTGCTTAACGGTTTTCACGGTAGACAGTTCGATCTGCACAACTTCGCCTGACTTCAAAAAGGGCCTTGCCACGATCTCCGGCACGAAACCCAGTTGATCTGTTCGTCTTATAATTTCAAGTGCGCTGACCGCTGTTGCGGTTTCATGCCCGCGAATACGCTGGTGACCGATCTGCGGAAAATTATCTTTACCATAGACACTGCCATGATCAGTCCAGTACACAGGAAAAATGAAAGGATACTTAAGAACTTCTTTTAATGTCGGCTTTTCCAGAACCGGATGTTTTTTTCCGGCACAAAGTATCCAATGAATGTCTCCCACTTTTTCTGACGACCAGGTCTTTGGCCATTCGTGATCACCTGTGTGAAGACAAATCTGAAAGCCGTTGCGTAAAGCAACCTGCAAAAAGCTGGATGGGGGCAAATCCAGTAACCGCAACCGCTGGGTCGGGAAGGGCTTTTCAAAAGCGGAAAAAACCTGTGGAAGTAAATGACTCGCCAAAAAGAAATTGGCAGCGAAACTAAGGATGTCCTTTTCTTTTGTGGTGAAGCTGCTGCGGATATCTTCTTCGCTTTTATGTATATCATCAAAAAGAGGAATCAGCTCCAAAGCCCTGGCTGTTGGCTGTATCCCAAAGTTAGATCTTTCAATGAGTTTGAAGCCCACTTTCTTTTCTAACCCCAAGATAATTTTAGATATTTGCCCTGCGTGATTGTCGCGCTGACGCGCAACAGCTCTTACGGAGCCGGTCTTCAGAAGCTCCATAAACACTTTAATTTCTTTTATCTTAATATCTTCAATATCCATAGCATCTGTTTCTATATTAGAAACACCTGTTTCCATAATATACATTGTTCGCGCAAATGCAAACCTGTAATTTTGAATTTAAGAAATGAAGGAGAAAAAATGAAAGCTTTTATTATACTGATTACTTTACTGACCCTGAATGCAGGCGCTCAAACGGGCACATCACTAACGACAGAAGTGGCTACGCCACTAACAACAGTAGTCACCAGCGTTGACCGCGCTAATCTGTTGTCCGACAGTTTCGAAAGTACTTTGTATGTGTTTGACGTCGATCAAAGTTCATATTCCTCAAAATTCGTAGGCGATTGCGCTGAAGTGTGGCCGACTTATATTGTATGCGCTTCTGT
>JANWIU010000038.1 GCA_025449725.1 Pseudobdellovibrio sp. | reverse complement strand
TCACTCGCCCAGTGCCACCCGTGAAGACCTGGCAAATGCAGTCCGTGCCGTCATGAAAAAATAAAACATCACAAAACCGCTATTGGTCGGCCCAGCCCCCCGCCCTTCCCGTACGCCTGAATTGCTAAACAATCAAAGCTTCGATCTTGTAGTTGAAACCGCTCCGATGATGAGATTTGACGAAACAGACCCTCAGACCGTCGCCATCCTAAATTTTTGGAAGAACTGGCTTCGCTTAAATCCTTTTGTAGGAGAAGCGCTTTCGCGGCAATATTTACTGAACAGCTTTTCAACTTATTGGTCCCCACGTGTTGACGATTTATTAAAATCTTATCCGCAGTACAGAAAGCCGGGCCTAAAGGAAATGATGGTCATGGGTTATTCGCATATGTCACTCCTTGCTGAAGGATTTGATTTTGCAGATCAGGATTTAACAGCGGCACGCCGTTATTTTATCTTTGGCGAAAATGAAGAAGAAGGCCGTCTGAAGTTACAGTTAAAGGTTGCAAAGCAGTATGAAAAGTTGACAGGCGATGCAAACTCCGTTGTCGTAATAAAAGACTCAGGTCACGTGGTGCCGAACGATGCACCTCAGTTGTACCTGAAAATTTTGAAAGGTCTTTTATGAAAAAACTGACAATAGCGGTGCGTATTCTCTTAGGACTAATTTTCGTTGGTTCCGGAGTCGCGTTCTTTCTGACTACTCCGCCGCCGTTAGAAGGCCCAATGGCTGACTTCTTCAAAGGTATGGCAGCAACTCAATATTTCTTTTACCTTTTAAAAGGGACAGAGATCGCGTGCGGCCTATTACTATTGAGCGGATTCTTCGTTCCGCTGGCT
Source organism: Pseudobdellovibrio sp. (assembly GCA_025449725.1). Taxonomy (GTDB): domain Bacteria; phylum Bdellovibrionota; class Bdellovibrionia; order Bdellovibrionales; family Bdellovibrionaceae; genus Pseudobdellovibrio. Next base: position 10,295 of record JANWIU010000038.1, on the reverse strand, counting down.
TTAGTTGTATTGGCTCCGGTTATTTTAAATATATTTTTGATTCATGTGTTCCTGGCACCACAAGGGCTGGTACTGGCTCTCATCATTGGCGCGCTGGAAACTTACCTGGCGTTTTTCTCTGCTGAATATAGCCCTTCAATTAAAGCCTTGTTTAAAGCCAAGTAGTCAACACTCCGCATCGAAACGCCGCGTATTGTACCGGGTGAAATAATCCTTCATCTTCATTCGTGCAATGAAAATCATTTTACTAAACGACAGTGATAAATTTTTAGAGTTAAGCAGCCAACTTTTGCCCGCGACTAAAAAAATGAAAGTTCAAAACGGATTCAAAAAATTCGGATTATTCTTCGGCTTGGCTGTAGTTTCAGTTTTTATTCCGGTACTCCATTTCGTACTGGTGCCGGCTTTTCTGATTGCTTCTCTGGTTTCTTTTTTTTACGGCTATAAAGTAGAGTCCCAAATATCTAACCCAAAACCTTGTACATGCCTTCTCTGCTCGCGAGAACTGGTATTACCACTTCTGATCGGGGCCAACCGCCGTCTTAACTGTAGCGCCTGTACCGCTCAATACCGCATTGAAGGTTGATCAGGCGCTGACTTGCAGAAGTGAGCAATACTGTTGATCAGCGCCTTCCGGTCAACCGGTTTACTGATGTGCTCATCAAAACCTTTATCTAAACTTTTTTGTCTTTCTTCGGCCATTGCATGGGCTGTTAGTGCAATAATTGGAATACGAGTTCCACGTTTTCGAAGTTCAGTTACGGTGGCATACCCATCAAGAACCGGCATTTGAATATCGATCAGTAACAAGTCATAGTCTTTTTCTTTCGATTTTTCCAGAGCGATTTGCCCGTTGTCTGCCACATCAACTTCCGCACCCGCTTTTTTTAGAAAGCGGCTGACCAGCAACTGATTTTCAGGCGAATCTTCGGCAAGTAGAATTTTAAGTCCTTCCAGACTGGCACTTTCTTCTGGGATATCCGATTTTTTTGTAACCGCTGCAGAAGAGTTGGAGTCAAGAATCAGGATTCCCGGATCAATTAATACTTTAAATGTAGATCCTTTCCCCTTTTTACTTTTAAGAAGGACTACATCTCCACCCAAAAGCCTTGCCAGACGTTTTGATAACACCAAACCCAAACCTGCACCTCCGTGTTTTCGCGTAGCCGATGGGTCCAATTGCGAAAACGGCATAAAGAGTTTTTCAGCGCTTTCCTCACTCATTCCGATTCCGCTGTCTATTATAGTGAATGCCAGAGCTTGCTGATGAAACGCGGTTTTTTCAGTGCCGATACGTAATTCAATCTTTCCTTTATCTGTAAATTTCACAGAGTTACCGAGCAGGTTCAAAAGAATTTGCTTTAGGCGGTTCGGATCAGTCCATATGGTTTGCGGCGCAGAAGGATCTTTATAAACATCCAGCTCTACATTTTTTTCAGAGGCCTTGGGTTCGATCGCTGCTACAACATCTTCTAAAATTTCTTCAAGATTGGTTTCTTTTATTTCAACATCAAGTTTTCCGGCTTCAACTTTTGATAAATCAAGGACGTCGTTAACAATTCCGGACAGTAAAGCCCCGTTGCGCTTGATTGAAGATACGAAGTAATTCCGGTCAGCAGGAGTCGTGGCCGGGTCGGTGATCAATTCAGAAAAACCGATTATAACACCAAGTGGAGTGCGAATTTCATGAGACATATTCGCCAAGAACGCACTTTTTGCCCGGTTTGCGCTTTCGGCTGCCTCTTTGGCGACCTGTAATTCTTCCATACGTTTTTTCATTTCAGAAATATCTCGTAAAAAGCCAAAACACATGACAGCGTCTTTTGACTTAATTGGAGTCACTGAAAGTTCGATCGGAATAACGGAACCGTCTTTTTTTAAACCGGTCAGCTCAATGCGACGGTTTAAAATTCTTCCTTCGCCGCTGGCTAAGAATCTCTTTAATCCCTTCTCGTGGGCTTCACGATACTGTTTTGGAATGATGGTATCTGCCAACTTCTTTCCGACAATTTCTTCTTTGGACCAACCGAATGTTTCTTTCGCCTGGCGGTTCCACTGAGTGATGCAACCGTCGGAGTCCATTCCTATGACCGCATCCAGTGCGTTTTCCAGCAGAATTTCGATATTAGAAATATCCTGCGCTTTTTTGATCATGACCAGGTTGTGCACTCTGGCCAGAACCTCTTGTGGAAGAAAAGGCTTTACAATGTAGTCCTGGGCCCCTTCTTCAAGAAGGCGAAGCTTCGACATATCATCTGCCTTTGCCGTCAAAAGCATGACTGAAGTGTTATCAAGATCAGAATGCTTTCGGATTTCCCTCAGCATATCATCTCCGCTCATCTCGGGCATCATAACATCGCTAATGATAAGATCGGGTTTTAGTGCAAGCGCTTTTTTCAATCCTTCTACTCCGTCAAAGGCTGTCTCAACATTGTATCGCGCACCCAGCAGTCCCACTAAGAAAAGATTCAGATCACGGTTATCTTCTACGACTAAAACGGTTACAAAAGATGATTTCTTTTCACCGGCCATTTCTTTTGCCGAGACAATTTTATCTTTACTGACAGAAACGGATTCGTTTGGCCGGTCAATGTAGGCTGAAACCGGAATCTGCTTAAGCTCAGCTCCGGGCTGAAAAGGCACTTCAGTGCCGATGGGTTTGTAAGGAAGTGTAACAACAAATTTGGCCCCGCCTTTAACGCCATCCTTAATTTCTATCGTTCCGTTGTGAAGATGTACAAACTCTCTTGCAATTGATAACCCCAATCCGGTTCCTCCGAATTTTCGCGAAGAACTGCCATCTAACTGGCGAAATCTTTCAAAAACGGTTTCACGGTGTTCAGCCGGAATCCCGGGGCCGGTATCTTCAACCTCTAAAACAACTTTTTTGTCTGATTCTTTCAGGCGAATAACAATGGAACCGTCCTCGGGCGTAAATTTAAATGCATTACCTAACAGATTTAAAATTATCCGGCTGATCATATTCGGATCAAATTGCATTGTTAATGCAGTCGGCAACTCCGATCCGAATTTTATTCGTTTTTCTTTTGCAACGCTGTCAAAGTTGGCCATTAAAAATTTTAAAGTCTTCGCCAGATCTCCGGCTACAAACATCGGCTTTAATTTATTTTCTTCCATTTTGGAAACATCAAGAAGGTCGTTCAGATGCTTTAACAACGTCTCTGCATTTCGCAAAATAACATTAATGTAGTCCTTCATGTCCTGATTCAAATTCGGATCCCGTAAAATTTGGCTTGCAGGCCCGATGATCAAAGATAAAGGTGTGCGTAATTCGTGACTTACATTCGCAAAAAACTGAGATTTAATAGTGTCCAGTTCTTTTAAGCGGCTTTCGTTCGAACGAAGTTTTACATTTGCGTCCTGTAGCTGCTGACTTCTGAGATAAAACTCGTTTTCCATTCTCTCTGAAGCCGCTTTAAGCGTATTATGTAAAATAATCTGATCGGCACCGCTTTTTTTTAATCGCATAAATTCGGTAACGTCTTCTACTCTATGTATGATGCAGGTAAGGTCGCCACTTTGATCTAAAACAGGTGTGTTCACGGGGCTCCAGAATTTTTCTTCAAAACCGCCGCCCTCTGCTTCGGGTTTGGGGATATCGTACTTTTGAACTGCCATAGCGTCAGGAGTTTTCTTTTCAACGACCCGAAGAAGTGAAGATGCTAAATTTGCCCTGCCGCTTGCAGTTGGATCGGCTGGATTATCAGGAAATACTTCGAACAAACCTTTACCGATGATGTCTTTTCTTAGAGTTCTAGTCGCTATTAAGTAAGCTTCACTGACCGCAATGATTGTAAACTTAGAATCCGGAAGCAAAACCAGATACATATCAGGACTTCCTTCGAAGAGCTTCTGAAAGTTCACCTGATTGTCGTAATTTTGTTCCAAACCAGCCTCCGCAAAGCTGCCTTATAGTTTAGATTTTTTATTCTTAGTTCATTCGGGTTTCACGGGAAGCTACGTCAGTCTGAGATTTAGAGCTTTTTAGTCGGGCCTCAAGAGTAATAGTCACATTCAGCGCTCGAGAGACCGGGCATTTTACTTTTACTTCTTCTGCCATTCTCTGAAACTGATCTTCATCCACGCCTTCAATATCTGCTTCTGTATCCAAATGTGATGATACAATCTGAAACCCATCTCCTTGCTTTTCCAAAGTGACAGTGGCAGAAGTTTCAATTTTTTTAACATTGAATGCCTTTGAAAATTCTGCGGTCATCGCCATAGAAAAACAGCTCGCGTGAGCCGCCGCGATAAGTTCTTCCGGGTTAGTACCGGGCTCGCCTTCGAATCGTTTTGCCGCCGAGTAAGTGATATTCTGCAGCACGCCGCTGCCAGAAGAAATTTGTCCCTTACCTTCTCTTAGATTCCCCGTCCATGTCACTGCTGCATGTGATTTCATTGGCACTCCTTATTGAGAAACAATAAAGCAAATGCCGTTCCGCAAAATTAAAGTGATCTATTTTTTCTGAAGTTTTGCGAACTCTACCGCAATGTCAGCTGCAAGCATTGCATTGTTAAGAACCAGCTGAATGTTTGTATCTAAACTCTTCCCTGCTGTTAATTCTTTTACTTTCTTCAGTAAATAAGGAGTTGATTCTTTTCCTTTGATGTTAGCTACCTTCATTTCTTCCAGCGCTTTCGCAATTGTCTTTTCCATTTCAGAAGCAGGTAAAGAGAATTCCGGCGGAACCGGGTTTGCGATAACAACGCCGCCTTTTAGACCCGCACCCCATTTTGAAATTAAAATTTCAGCGGCTTCAGTTGCATTAGCCATTTGAGCATCAACTTTATGACCGCTGGTACGGGTGTAGAAAGCCGGAAAATCCGCGGTCTGATAACCTAAAACCGGCACTCCTTTGGTTTCCAGGTATTCCAAAGTTAGCCCGATATCTAAAATAGATTTTGCACCGGCACAAACAACAGCCACGTCGGTTTGCGCCAGTTCTTCCAGGTCGGCAGAAATATCCATTGTTGTTTCTGCACCCCTGTGAACGCCACCAATACCGCCGGTTGCAAAAATTTTAATTCCGGCCATATCTGCAATAATCATGGTACTTGCAACAGTGGTGGCTCCGTCTTGCTTTCTTGCCGCCACTATAGAAAGATCCCGCCTGCTGACTTTAGATGTTGCATGACCTTTTTTTGCGAGGTCTTCGATTTGTGCTGAACTCAGCCCTACGCAAAATTCTCCGCCGATAACCGCAATCGTGGCAGGTACGGCGCCTTGATTCCGCACTACTTCTTCTACCGCTAATGCCATTTCAAAATTTTGTGGATAAGGCATACCGTGAGAAATTATGGTGGATTCCAAAGCTACAACGGGTGCACCTTTTTTTAGGGCCTCCGAAACTTCTGAAGATATAACAAGTTTTGCCATAAATATTAGAACCAAAGATCTTTTACAGTGCGGTGATCCCGAGGCAAATCTTCAAACGAATCAAGCCCTTCAAAATGATCGATCGGTAAGGAGGCGATTTTATCCGGGTCGCTGATCATACGGGTATTCACACCGATCTTTCTGCGGCCCTGGTCATCTTTTGTTTTTAAGGTGTAGTAACAGACGCAACCGCAACCTGAACAAAAATTGAAATCAATGGCTCGGCCACGACTATAAGAATTTATTTCACCTGAAACAGTGATGCCTTCACCCAAATACCCATAGGCCCAAAGGGCACCGTATCGTCTGCACACGGTACAATTACAGGCCGTAACACTTTCAAGAGGGAGATCGTAAGTCCATTTTACACTACCGCAATGACAGGCACCTTCTAACATATGAAAAATCCTTTTTGAATTTATTCATTATGTCAGTGGACAACGGAGGCTCCAACATATTTTGTAACAGACTCAATCAACGTCTTGCGATCAATTGGTTTTGTCAGGTGGTCATCACAGCCGGCCGCAATGGAGTTCAGCCTTTCTTGCTTAATGGCATGCGCAGTCAAAGCCACAATCGGCTTCGCATATCCCTTTTGGCGGAGTTCCGTCGTCGCTTTATATCCATCCAGAATGGGCATTTGAATATCCATCAGGACAATCTGAAAATCTTTTTCCAGGGCTTTTTTCACCCCTTCAACTCCGTCCGCTGCACAGTCTACAGTTGCGCCGGCGGCTTTAAGGAAGTGGGTAATGAGGTTTCGGTTATCAACGGAATCATCCACAACCAAAACATTAATGTTTTTTAGCTGCCCGTTGTAATTTTTTGAACTGATCGCCCCGTGGTCGTAAGATTTTTCAAAGTTTGTAACGACGCCAGAATTAGGAACCGAATTTGTTTTAATTTCTACAATGAAGACGCTGCCTTGGTCTTTTACGCTTTCTTTGATGTAAACATCTCCGCCAAGAGCTTTGGCTAAACGGCGCGAAAGTGCCAGGCCAAGACCCGTGCCGCCGAATTTTCTGGTGCGCGAGCTATCAACCTGTGCGAAAGGCTGAAACAATTTTTGCATGTCTTCTTTATCAATTCCGATTCCCGAGTCTACGATCTGGCAGTGCAATGTTCCTTCAGACGGGTTTTCACCGGCCCTCCACGAAACATCCATTTCAACCTGACCTTTTTCAGTAAACTTAATTGAATTACCGATAATGTTTACCAAAATCTGATGAAGGCGGGTCGAATCAGAGACAATTTTTGCAGGCAACGGAGTGCTGAAATCAAAACGCAATCCCAAACCGCGCTCTCGCGCCTGTACTTCAAGTAATGCCTTCAGTTGAGCGAAGAAATGACAAACGTCCATTTCAGAAATATCCATTTCGATATGGCCTGTTTCCACTTTTGAAATATCCAGAATTTCGTCAATGATTTTTACTAATGTACGGCCGTTTTTAAGAATTGTATGCAAATGCTGCCAGCGGTCTTCTTCGCTTTGATCAGGGCACAACATCAACTCGCTAAAACCTAAAATCGAATTTAACGGAGTACGGATTTCATGGCTCATATTCGCTAAAAAATTTGTTTTTGCAGAATTGGCTGCATCCGCCTGTTTTTGCGCACGAATCAGTAACTCTTCTGCTTCTTTTCTTGTACTGATATCAGTACAAGTGCCAAGCCACGCAACAATCTCACCGCCTGCGCCGCGTTCAGCGATGGCATGTACAACATTCCACCGCATTTCGCCCGCAGCATTGCGGATTCTGCACTCCACCTGAAAATCTTCGCCATTGCTGATTTTTTCCATCCACAATTTTAAAAAGCTACGTAGATCGTCATCATGAAATGCCAACTGCCAGCCGACACCCATGCTTTGGTATTCGGTCAGTCCGGTGTATTCAATCCAGACCTTGTTGAAGTAGTCCATGGTGCCGTCAGGTTTTGAGCGCCAAATTGAATGCGGAATTGAGTCCGCCACACTTTGGTAACGCTTCAGAATCTCGTTTTCCAGCTGAATCAACCTTAAGTGCCGTTCTTGATTTGCAGTGAACTTAATAAGCTGGGCCTGCTCTTCGATTTTCTTACCTTTTTCAAAAAGATCGGCGAAGATAGCTACTTTGGATCTCAAAATATTATCATCAAAAGGCTTAAACAGATAATCTACTGCTCCCGCCTGATAACCCAGATTTACAAAAGCATCATCTTTATTTATCGCAGTTACAAAAATAATCGGAGTGCCCACGTGCTCGTGCATGGCCCGCAAACGCGCGGCTGTTTCAAAGCCGTCCATCACGGGCATGTGCACATCCAACAAAATAACGGCGAAGCTATACGATGGCGCCAGCGCCAGAGCTTCGGCTCCCGATCTTGCTTTAACAAGGTTGTATCTGGAATTCCCCAGAACAGCCTCTAATGCTGTTAAATTTGCTTCTCGGTCATCAACTAAAAGAATATTCGTTTTTACATTCATTCTACTTCTCAACTTAAACTACATTCCAACTAAAAAAATTAACCCCTCTAACGCTATCCCGAACCAACTAAGTAACTGTCGCGGCCTCCACAACACTTTCTTCTTTGGCTTTTTGTAACCATTGGTAAATCATCGCTAACAAATTCTTCTCATCTACCGGCTTCGTAATGTAATCAGAAGCACCGGCCGCTAAACATTTTTCGCGGTCACCTTTCATTGCTTTTGCAGTCAACGAAACAATTGGTAACGAGTGGAATTCGGCAAGTTTACGGATTTCCCGGGTTGCTTCCAAGCCATCCATTTCCGGCATCATCATATCCATCAATACTAATGAAGTATCCGGATTGGCTTTCAGAACCGAAAGACCTTCAATTCCGTTTTCAGCATAAACTACATTCATACCGTGAGAGCGAAGTACGCTTGTTAATGCGAAGATATTTCTCATATCGTCATCCACAATCAGAATTTTGTGACCGTTGAAGTCTGCGTGCTCTGGTAAGCGCGGCAACGTTTTAATCATCACATCTTCTTCATCACGAACGCTGGCTATGTAATCAACACCACCGTACTTAACCGGAAGGCTCAGAGTAAACCGGCTTCCTGCGCCGGCTTCACTTTGCACTTCAATTACGCCACCTAACAGACGCGCAATTTCACGGCTGATAGTTAAACCTAATCCCGTACCGCCGTATTTGCGGCTGGTCGTACCGTCAGCCTGTTGAAAGGCTTCAAAGATCAATGACTGTTTCTCTTTCGGAATCCCGATACCCGAATCAACAACTTCGAATTGTACGACTTGTTGTGCTTTGTTCAGCGACTCAGAAGAGAATCTTGCGCCGGCAGCGGCCAGTTTAACGTGAAGCTTAACCTGACCCTTTTCAGTGAACTTAAACGCATTTGACAACAGGTTTTTAAGAATTTGTTGTAATCGGTGTTCATCAGTGAAGATGTTTTTAGGCAATGCCGGATCAACTTTAATTTTGTATTCCAATGCTTTGTGTTCAGCCACCGGTTTAAATGTTTGATCCAGATACTCTTTAATTTCTGAAATCGAGATGTCTTTCGGGTTAACAGGCATTTTTCCTGCCTCAACTTTAGAAAGATCCAGAATTTCATTGATCAACGCCAACAAGTCCTGCCCCGCAGAATAAACGTTAGTCGCAAATTTGACTTGTTCTGCTGTTAAGTTTTTATCTCTGTTATCGGCCAGAGTTTTCGATAGCAACAACAAGCTATTAAGCGGCGTACGCAATTCGTGAGACATATTCGCCAGGAATTCCGACTTGTATTTCGAAATAAGTGACAATTGCTCTGCTTTTTCTTCCAAAGATTGCGAAGCCAGCTCCACCTCTTGGTTTTTGACTTCCAGAAGTTTTGCTTTGTCTTCCAGCTCTTTTGCCTGTGCTTCCAGTTCGGCATTTGAACGTTTCAACTCTTGCAGAAGTTCTTCGGTACGCATACTGCTTGAGATCATATTCAAGATAACACCGATAGAATCCATCAACTGATCCAGGAAGTTCACATAGTTGTGAGAGAACGGATTAATAGAAGCCAGTTCAATAACCGCTTTTAATTCTCCTTCGAACAGAACCGGTAAAACAATGACGTTCATTGGGCGAAGCTGAGTCGTGCTGGAGCTGATCACCGCGCTGTAATCACTTGCAGACGGCTGAATCAGTTCTATGCGTTTTTTCTCAAACGCGCACTGGCCTACCAGGCCTTCTTTCAGTCTGTAACGGTTAGAAACAGAGTTGCGACTGCTGAAAGCGTAGCTGGCAATCAAGCTTAACTGTGTATCTTCGTAATCGCTTTCATTAATAAAGAATGCACCCATGCTGGCATCAACCAACGGAGTTAACTCTGACATGATTAACTGAGCCACTGAAGTAATACTTCTTTGACCTTGCATCATGTTTGAGAACTTCGCGAGATTTGTTTTTAACCAGTCTTGTTCGTTATTTTTGTCAGTTGTTTCTTTTAAATTTGAAATCATTTGGTTGATGTTATTTTTCAACGCCGCAACTTCTCCCTCTGCTTCAACTGTAATTGAACGAGTTAAGTCACCTTTTGTTACCGCAGTTGATACTTCTGCAATCGCGCGTACTTGCGAAGTTAAGTTTCCTGCAAGTTGATTCACGTTGTCCGTTAAGTCTTTCCAAGTACCAGAAGCACCTGGAACTTTCGCTTGTCCGCCCAGTTTACCTTCGATACCCACTTCACGAGCAACCGAAGTTACTTGATCTGCAAATGTTCTGAGTGTGTCGGTCATTGAGTTGATCGTTTCAGCTAATGCTGCAACTTCACCTTTTGCTTCAAGTACGAATTTTTGATTTAAGTCACCGTTCGCTACCGCAGTTACGACTTTTACGATACCGCGAACTTGAGTTGTTAAGTTCGAAGCCATCATATTCACGTTATCAGTTAGATCTTTCC
>JANWIU010000037.1 GCA_025449725.1 Pseudobdellovibrio sp. | reverse complement strand
TATGAAGAGCTTGGGTTTCCGTTAACTTATCCTGCAGCGACTTCAATGAATCTTAAATTTGATAATCCCTATCGGGCCGGCTCATCAATCTATTTTCGAAATACGATTGATTATTCGGCTGATGGCTACCGTATTGAAATCAAAAACAATGCAACAAATTCTGTAATAGCGGTTTTACCTTCAGAGGTGACCAACGACACGGGTATCACCAACATGCAAGGTAACAAAGTTTCGGGGACGGTCAGAGGTGTTGCACCGGACTCCACCGGAAAGTTCGAAAGGGACCAGAACGTCAACTTCGTATGGTTTAATTTAAGTTTGAATTTGTACCAAAAAATCCAAAATTACGGAATGTCTACTGTTAGCCTGTACTGCAAAGACGCTTTAGTGGCCACCGGTGATCAGGACATTCAGGCATTGAAGCGCGGCATGCAAGTCGGAGTGAAGCGGGCGCCGACAACGTATGCTCCCGGCAAATGGGGATATGTGCTGGATCCGGCAACGCCCTCACTTCCGGCGTCTGTTCAGTGTCCTCTTGAGGTGGAAGCCGGTGCCGCAGCCACTTGTTCAGTTGATTCTTTAGATTTAGTAAGCGGTACCTGGTATGTGGATGGCGTTGCGGTTCGGAACTTCACTGCGCCGGCGGCTGTTCCGGGATATGGTGCCAGTGACAGTTACACTGTTTCCAAAAACGGAGCAGCAAACCACCAAGTAAGAGTGCTGGTGAAATACAAAGACGGCTCTACAGAGCTGCGAGACTTATACTTAATTAAATTTAAGTGAAAAAAATTCATGTCGTAAGGATCTAAACTCTTTACAAGCCCATCATAATTTATTGCTCAAATTCAGCCAGCTGTATTAAAAAGTTCTCTACACAAACACGGTGGGTACAAATATGGCGATGGGTGAAGTGGCACCAATTAAAGCGGACGTTCTTATTGTTGGCGGCGGAGTCATCGGTTTAGCTTCGGCCTACGAGCTGAGCCGCTCCGGCGCACAAGTTGTTGTGATCGACAAGTTTGAGCCGGGCTACGGTTGTTCTTACGGAAACGCCGGATGGATCACTCCTTGTTTTGCTATGCCGTTACCGATGCCGGGTATGCTGTTTAAATCTTTTAAGTGGTTGTTGGATCCGGAAAGCCCTTTGTATATTAAGCCGGAGTTAAGCCCAACACTGATCAGCTGGCTTTTAAGTTTCATGGCTTCGATGACAGAAAAAAAGATGCTGGCTTCGGTTGATGCCTTAACCCAAATTTCGATTCAAAGTTTAAAAATGTACCAAGAACTTTCCGCAAAAACGGACTTGCCTTTTTCGTTCGAACAAAAAGGTTTATTCATGGTGGCGCAATCGGATGACGGTCTTACATACGCCCGTAAAGAAATGGAACTTGTTTCTAGAAACGGAATTCCAGGTAAACTCATGCTGGAAGAAGAGGCCCGTGCTTATGAACCTTCCCTTACAAAACGAATCAAAGGCGGAGTCTTCTTCAGCCAGGAAGCGCATGCAGAACCACTGCAAGTCACTCAAACCTTAGCACACGAAGCGCAAAAGCTCGGTGCCGTTATTCTTTCTAAAACGGAAGTGATTGATTTTCAAAAAGGCCCAAATGGAATTGCAGCCGCACGTACTACGCGTGGAATATTTCAAGCCGACCAGTTTGTACTTGCGACGGGGTCATGGTCACGCCACATCGGTCAGACGTTGGATCTCAAAATTCCTGTGTTAGGTGGTAAAGGCTACGCGATTATTACAGATCCGTTGGGGCCGAATCCGCAGCGCCCCATGATGCTGGTTGAAAAGAAGGTGGCTGTTACCCCTCGTAACGGAACTTTAAGATTAGCCGGAACCTTAGAGCTGGTTAATCAGGACGAAACTTTTACAACCAGACGGGTAGAAGCCATCGTTCGCGGTGCCCGCGAATTCATGAATGTTCCTGAATCCATTCGCTATCATGAAATTTGGCGCGGACTTCGCCCTTGTACTCCTGACGGCGTTCCGGTAATTGGCCGTACTAAACGTTATCAAAATTTATTGTTAGCTACCGGGCATCAGATGCTGGGGCTGCAATCGGCAACCGGCACAGGCAAGCTTGTTGCGGACCTGGCTTTAGGAAAGCCCACAGACGTAGATCCAAAACCTTTCCGGGCAGACCGGTTTTAGGAATCAATTATGCCACATCTTCGGATTCGCTCTCTTGATGAAATCGCGGTTAAAGCTCTTAGTGTCAGTTTACCGGAAGAGTTGGCAAAAATTTTAGATACGACTGAAGATAATTTTACAGTAGAAAAAGTTTCAACAACGTTTTACCGCTCAGGCAATGTTATCACCGATTCGGAAGGTGATCCGATGGTTGAGTTTCTTTGGTTTGACCGCGGGCCTGAGGTTCGCGAAGCCGCGGCAAAAAAAGTGACAGAACTTGTGAAGCCTTTGACCAAATCTGAATACATTTCGGTAGTTTTTGTGAATATTCCGAAAGATCATTACTTCGAAAACGGAAAAAGTTTTTAGTTCTAAAGCACTAGCCGGATTCCAAATCCGATAAAAGCAAGACCCGTTAATATTTCTATAGTCATTTTGACTTTTGGTTTTTCAAGTTGCGGTTTAAAATAACCTACAAAAAAACCGATCAATAAAAGCCAAACAATACTCATCAAAATATGCCCGCCAGACAAAGCAAGGGCTTGGAGCAGTACATTTTTTGAAGGATCAATAAATTGCGGAATGAACGTCAAATAAAAAACCGCTACTTTCGGATTCAAAACGTTCGTCAATAGTCCGGTTCTGAAATCAATCGCAACAGACTCTTGAAAAGTCACTTCAGAAATGGGAGAACCAACTGCGGCTGAGGTTTTGAGTTTAATCGCTACATTTAAAGCACAAATCCCCAAGTAAATAAGATAACATGCGCCGATCGTTTTGACTGCTGTATACAGTTGCGGGGAAGTTTGCAGTATAGCTGATAAACCAAAGGAGGAAAGCGTTGCATGCACCAGCAGCCCGGAACAGATTCCGGCAATCGTCGAAAATATCCGTTTTTTGCTTCCAAGCAGGGCGCTTCTGAAAACCAGGGCTGTGTCAGTTCCCGGGGTGATTGTCAAAAAGAAACAAAGAATAAAAAACGTTCCGAAACCTTGCTGAATAAGTCCCCCAATTAACCATATTATTTATGAGAGGGGCGGGCAATTGTTTTGCAGCAAAAATAGATTAATGAGTGCCTTTCCGGATGCCTTAGCTTAGTATTTTCGGGACCCAACTTTTAAAAGAAAGCCGTTTTTTTGAATTTACAAAATGATCTAACAATAAAATTAAAATCCGCATTCAGCCTGGATGAGTTCCGACCTGGTCAGTTTGATATTATGAATGCGATTTTAAACAACAAAGATGCGCTGGCTGTTCTTCCGACCGGTGGAGGAAAGTCTTTGTGTTATCAGTTGCCTGCTGTCTTTTTAAATAAATTAGTGATCGTGATTTCTCCGCTGATTGCGCTGATGAAAGATCAGGTTGCGGCATTAGAAAGAAAGGGCATCGCTGCCGGTGCATTGTATTCTGGCCAAACCGAGGATCAAAAGCGCGCGGTCTTTGCGAAAATTAATGAGGGCGGCGCCTTTATTTTATATTTATCTCCGGAACGCGTGCAAAAAGAAGGTTTTCAAAAATGGATCATGCAAAGATCGATCGGATTATTTGCGGTCGATGAGGCGCACTGTGTTTCGCAGTGGGGCCATGACTTTCGTGCTGAATATGCCGAATTAAAAATATTAAAAGCATTACGCCCGGATGTGCCGGTGCTGGCACTGACGGCCTCTGCCACGCCGACAGTCCTTGATGATGTCGCAAAGAATTTAAATTTAGTAAGACCTGAACGCTTAGTTCACGGTTTCTATAGATCGAATCTCTACTATCAGGTTGAAAGCTGCGAAGATGAAGACGAAAAGCTTGCGTGGCTTTTACAAAGTATTAATCAATTCCCTGATGGCCGCGTGCTGGTGTACTGCGGAACGCGCAAAATTACCGAAGAAGTCGCAGCCTTTCTGAAAAACCATTTCGACAAAGTAGATTGTTATCATGCCGGAATGGGCACCAAGGACCGTACAAAAATTCAAGATGCCTACGTGGGCGGAGACTTGCGAATTCTGGTTGCCACCAACGCGTTCGGAATGGGAATCGATCAGCCGAATGTCCGCCTGGTGGTGCATTTTCAAATGCCGGGAAACATCGATTCTTTGTACCAAGAAATGGGCCGGGCAGGACGTGACGGATTGCCGTCGACTTGCCTTATGCTTTATTCTAAAAAAGACAAAGGCCTTCAGTCTTTCTTCATTCAGAATTCAGACGCTGCAAAAGAAATCAAAAGTTTAAGATGGCGCAATTTAGACGCCCTTGTCAGTTATTCTGAAGGTGGGGAATGCCGTCACGCTGAGATTTTGACCTACTACAAAGATGCGCAACGATTAAAGCGCTGCGGGCACTGTGACAGCTGTGACCCGGGTTCACACCGAAAAATCGTCTATGTGGCTCCTGCATCTGCAATAAATTCAAGAGTGGCACTGATAAAGCCGGCGAAGGCCAAGAAACACAAGTTCATCGTGGGTGAAGAATTGACTCCGAATCAGCAAATTATTTTTAGAGCCTTAAAAGACTGGCGTAAAGCTAAAGCCAATGAACTGGATGTACCGGCCTTTGTTATTTTTGGTGATAAAACTCTGCGAGAGCTGGCGCAAAAACACCCGACAACTTTGGCTGAGCTTCATTCTATTTACGGAATCGGTGAAGCCAAGATTGAAAAATTCGGTAAAGAATTGGTTGCGCAATTAATTTAAAAAGGCCCGGACTATGCCGGGCCCTAGTTCTGATTCAAATTTTACATGGATCTTCCCCCTATGAAAATCGCAATGTCTTAATAATTATGGAGCTACAATTGTAGATACCGGGCAGAATCTCAACTGACCGTGCATTTTCCCAGTTGAATCGACATCCCAAAAGTAATCGGTTAATCGTGAATCAAACAAAGCTAAGCGGTCACCAGTACTGCTTCTTTCAAGAACGCTGAAGGCTGCCACTTGCAAGCCGATTTTGGTATTTTCTGCTCCGCCTGCGAAAACTTCGGCGCATCCGACCAGCATGGATAAAGCTATCCATATAGATTTACTAAGCATAAAATCCCCATCAAAAAAAAGAAAATGTTTTGAATCGTTCCCCGATGAAGTGCTATTGCAATCAAGGTGACAACTTGTAAGTGTTTGAAATTTAATAAATTTGGATTTTAAAGTTAATCTATATTCTTTACGATTCAATTTGGGAAATATCGAAGTTTTTTACGAATTTCAATTACATAGACAGTTGTCCAAAGATTTTTACGATGAAAAAAATATCGACAGGCTAACGACAAGGTAGAGGACTATAAAAATTTTTGGTCAAAAAAAGATCCACGAAATTTTTCGTGGATCTTAAGAAAAGTTTAATAAAGACGATTCTTTACTGACAAGAAATCGGCGCGACTTCTCTAAAGCCACCACCGCAGCTGAGGTTTTCGATGTACCACCGGTTATTCCTAAAGCGGCAAGTTCCACTTCCTCCGAATCCACAGTAATACATATCTTTACAGCAGCTTATAGAGTTATTGTAATGCTGACCATCCCACTCACAGACACTGGCAGCGCAGTTGACCTCAGCGAAGTTATGCGGAACATTCCCAGGGCAGCCGTTGGTCGTTTCAGGAACTGTTACGGTAACCTGACACCAACCCTCGTTTCGTTGTCCACCGATGAATTCGGGCTGTGACCATACACCTGTTGGACCACAAAGCTGCTTCAGAGTATGTGTTTGGCCTTGAGGGTCTCGGTTCCAAAGTGTAATTTCCCCCTGAGTAGTCGAAACATTTGCTCTGGCAATCGTATAGAGAATGTTCGGTTCTCCTCTGATATCTACTGCCATTGGCACATTAACATCATTTATCGTTCTCAGCACGCGGCCTGAGTCCGCACACTTCGTTACAACCTGGCAAAGTGCTGCATTGTTCTGTTCGGTTCTTGGCTCACAATAGATTGGCGCACATTGACCGCTTCCGTTCATCGCTTGACCACTAGGGCATGACGTACAGCCCGGGTAATTTGCTCCGTTAGAACACTGATTACAAGCATCACCGGTGTAGCCGGAATTACAGCTGAAGCCGCAACTTGAATCATTCTTCACCCAAGATTCGTTGATGCTGCTTGGGTTGTATGTGAGTGAGCAAGTATTCGACGCTGCACAAGCCGGAGTCGAAGTTGAACAACTGTTAGTTGCACATTGACCGCTTCCATTGAACGACTGACCTACTGGGCACGTTGAACACGCTGGATAGTTCGCACCGTTAGAACATGCGTTACAACTTGCGCCGATGTAACCGGCTTTACAACTAAAGCCGCAGCTTGAATCATTTAGAACCCAAGACTCATTTACACTGGTCGGGTTGTACGTAAGGTTACAACTGTTGTTGGCGGCAGACGAGCAAGCAGGAGTAGAAGCAGAACAACTGTTAGCTGCACATTGTCCGCTGGCATTGAATGATTGACCGGACGGGCACGATGTACAATTTGGATAATTGGCGCCGTTAGAACATACGTTGCAACTTGCACCGGTGTATCCGATGTTACAGCTGTAGCCGCAACTTAAATCATTCTTAACCCATGCTTCGTTAACGCCAACAGGATTGTAAGTCAGCGAGCATGAATTATTAGAAGAGCAATCCGGAAGCGAAGTTGAACAACTTTTAGCAGCACACTGACCGCTTGCATTGAACGCTTGATTGAATCCACAAGTCGTACAAGCCGGGTAAATTGCGCCATTAGAACATTCGCTACAATTTGCACCTATGAAGCCGGCCTTACAACTGAATCCACAAGTTGTGTCATCCTTTACCCAGGTTTCATTGATACTGGTTGGGTTGAAGGTCAGGTTACAACTATTGTAAGCGGCGATAGAACATACCGGAGTACTGGCTGAACAACTATTTGCTGCGCATAGACCGCTTGGATTTAACGATTGGCCGGAAGGGCAAGTCGAACAAGCAGGGTAAGTTGCGCCATTAGAACAAGTATTACAATTGGCACCTGTGAAGCCGGCCTTACAACTGAATCCGC
>JANWIU010000036.1 GCA_025449725.1 Pseudobdellovibrio sp. | reverse complement strand
GTCCTTCCAAAAGTTATAGGCCGTAGACATTTCGCCTTCCGGTGACGAACGAAGGGTCTTCCAAAATAACGGATGAAATAAATTTAAAACGTAAGGTTTGCGCAGCGTAAACGCACTGGTATAGCCGGGGAATAAGCCGTCCTGTTCACTTAACGATTTAATAAAGCCGGGATCTTGAAGTTTTGAAACCTCGTCGGCGTTTTGTATGGGGTTTGGAATAAATTCCAGTTGGCCGTTTTTTAATGTGGCACGAGGTTTAGTTAACGGCATGCCGGTTTCAGGAAAATAAAATTTTCGATAAACGTTAACAACCCGATTAATGTTTTCGGTCGTAAGACCAAGAAGTGTAATAGGGACGTTCTTCAGTGATTCATGAGTTGAAGTCACCTTTTTAAATCTTAAATAGGCCTGATCCGGTCCGTAAGCACTCATCCCGAAGTTATAAACGTTTCTTTTGTAAAGTTCCGCCAAATGCGACTGCCAGGTTTCAGAATCTGCAAGTTCGTCTCCATACACGTAGGAATCGCCGAAGCTGGTCATGACCGGGCTTCCGTAATCCCTTGCCGCCTGACGTTCGCCAAAAGCGGTATTTGTTGGCAGGGCCCAACCGGTGTCGGCGTCGAACACTTTTTTCATCTGCGTAACTTGTTTGTCAGTCAGCACGTAGTAGGCAGGGTCATAGAGCCTAAAGTTTTTTATCCACAAATCCGAAGTGAGGCGCAGAAGGCCTTCAAGTAGGCCTATAGAAAATACTGTTGAAATAAGAAGTATGATTAAGTTTTTTTTCATTCGCGTTTGTATAAGTCTACATTATACTTTTAAAAAATTGTATGATAGTTTCTCCGTATATTTAAAAAGGTGTTAAATGACCAATAACGATGTCATTCGCAGTATCCGCTATACTTTGAACGTATATGATAAAAAAATAGCCGAGATCTTTGCTTTAGGCGGACTAAAAGTATCTGTTGAAGACGTTGCCTTGTTCATGAAAGATGAAGAAGATCCGGAGTATTTACGCTGTGATGACTTATCAATGGCCCATTTTTTAGACGGACTGATCTATTTTAAGCGGGGCCGTGATGAAAGTAAGCCACCATTCCCATTTGAACTGCCGATTTCAAATAATTTGATTTTAAAAAAATTACGCGTGGCCTTTACCTTAAAAGAACCGGATATGCATGAAGTTATAAGTGAGGGCGGTTACAACATCGGCCGCGCAGAACTGTCGGCGTTTTTACGTAAAAAAGGCCAGCCAAATTACCGCGAATGCGGAGACCAGGTTTTGCGTTATTTTTTAAAAGGACTAACACTAAAATTCCGGAAGTAATTCCAAAAAGGAGCCCTTATGCCAAGTTTTATCGCCCAGGTTTTACTTCAAGATGTTAAAAACGAAGAAGCTTATAAAGATCTGGATAAAGCCATGCTCAATGAGGACGGCTATTCTTACATCACAGGCGCGCAAGAAAAAATGTATGCACTGCTGCCGGACACTTACGAATTTGATCTTGAAGATACAACCGCAGAAGAGCTTTTGAAAGTGGTCAAACTGATTTGTGCACAAATTGAAAAAAAGCACGGCTTAAAGAAAACACCGGTTCTGGTATATGAAATAAGCGATGTACAGTTCGCAAATTTAGAAGAGCTTTCAGACGGCGACTTTGAAAATTAATTGTGGCTCTTCCGTCAAAATTATTTAGATTTAAAATTGAACTTTCCGATTTAGAAAAGTCGACTTACGCGTCTTTGGATTTTCGCGTGGCTCAACACCCGTCGGAATCGTTAACATATATGTTAACTCGGGTACTGGCTTACGCTTTAAGTTATGAAGAAGGTATTGAGTTTTCTTCAGGGGGACTCAGTGACCCGGATGGGCCTTGTATTAAAGTGCTGGACGCCGGCGGGAATACTAAAGTTTGGATTGAGGTTGGTAACCCATCTGCAATAAAGATTCATCGGGCGTCTAAGGCTGCAGGTCTTGTTAAGATTTACACGTATAAAAACCCGCAGGTTTTGTTGAATGAATTAAATTCTGAAACCATTCACCGCAAAGAAGAATTAGAGATTTTTTCTATAGCTTCTAACAGTCTCGACCAGTTAGAAAAGCAAGTGAAGAAAGATAACAAGTGGACCGTGATTAATATGGATGGCGCCATGATGGTGAACGGTGAGGGATTTGACCTGCAAATTGAGGTTGGTCGGCACAAAGCCTAAGTTCGCTTGATATTCCGCTTAGCGTCAGCCACGTTTGGGCTTTATTTTCGAAGCAACTATAAATACGCTGAATTGAATGCTGTCGGTTAGCCCGGCAGGTAAGCTTACATTTTCTTTAGAGGGGTAAAGATGAAAGTTTTAGTTTTTTTAGTGTCTTTAGTGATTTCGAATCAATTATTTGCAGCCACAGTCGAGTTAGGAAAATATCTTGCGGTGCCAAAAGATTTTCCGACTGTTTTAGCTGACTTGGATTTATTGGCCGGCAATCTGGCCACAGTTAAAATTGATGCTGAAGGTACAATTATCAATTGCACCGGCACTTATGTCGTCGAAGAAAATGCATTAAACGCTCATGCAAACTGCGATCACCCATCTGCTCCTGAAATCAATGTAAGTATTGATATTACAAATGTGACACCTGAAGGATTGCGTTCTGAAGCGGGAGTTGAAGTTCCTGTGAAGTTTGATTTATTAGGTGATGAAGCAGTTTTGTTTGTTCTTAAAAAAGTAGATTAGATATTTATAAAGATTGCGCTCCCAAGAATACTTGTCGAGTATAATGGAGGGTCGATGAAGCGTTTTTATTTTATTCTGTTTTTTACTTTAGCGACTGAAGTCTACGCAAAAAACTGTCTACCCAAATTTGAGATAACAGACAAACAATTATTTTGTTCGGTTGATTCGGATTGTACCCAGGTGGGTGATGCCTGCCGATCTTGTGGAACTCCGTATGTGGCGAATAGAAAATTTAAAGAAGAAATTGAAATTAAAGATCGAAAGGCTCGCGAATCTGCAAAATGTGTCTTGGTTTGTGAAGCGTGCTCACACCAAAGTGTGGTTGAGTGCAAGAGTAAACGCTGCCAGGCTGTCGTAAAGTAAAAAGGCGTCGTATATGAAACTTACATTTGAAGAACTGATTCCGGGTTTGAAACAAGTCATCGCGGCTTTACCGCCGGTATGAAATTTCTGATCTTCGGATTTACTCTTTTAGCTGCCTTACAACTGTTTGCCGGCGAACAAATTCGTTTTCATAAGCAGGACGACTTTGCATTTGTAGAACGCTGTCTTCCCGAGGGGTCCTGTAAAAAAAATGAATTTAACCAATCGCGAAAATTTTCATTTAACCTGCTGAATTCGCATCTGGTAAACGCTTACCGTCTGGAAACCTGGTACTACCGAAACGACGCTGAGAATAAAATCGTCACCGGTGCAAAAAATAAAAATTTGAAAAACATAGCGCAGGTGATTTCAGCCAGATTTAAGATGCAAAAAGAGAAGCTCGATGATTTTGTAATTCTATTTTGTTCGACCGATTTCAAAAAAGAGGATTGCACATCGCCCGCAGTTAAAAGAATCAAAACCATTAAATCCCTGATCACAGAGTCTGCGTATCACAAGGAATTGATAGATGAGGCCAACAGTCTGATCGAGGCCAAATTCGCCGAAGTGCTGAATCGTCCTGGAAATCTGAATTTAACAAATCCTCGCGGACTGAGCTTTCGGGTTTTAAACAGCTATTTTTCCGATCAACCTGCGTTGGTGTTTGTAAAAATAGATGGGAGATCTCCTTTTAGAATTCAATCCGCGAAGATCACCCAGAAGCAGTGGGTGGACGTGCTGGGATACAATCCCTCATTTTTTTCGGAAAAATTGTTTTGTAAGGATTCCTTTCAAAATACAGGCGTAGTAAAAATGTGCCCGGACCACCCGGTGGAATCGTTCAGTTTCCGGCAACTGCAGGATTTTATGCGCAAACTCAGCGAATTTGACGTTGATAACCGCTATTCGCTTCCTTCGGGCAAACAGTGGGTACAGGCGGCCGCTTTAAACTATGATGCTTTAAGCGATCCGGACGAGTACGCATGGTACTATGAAAATTCAGGGCTCCAAACCCATGCGGCCAGTAAAAAACCCGGCCTGATCGGTCTCTATGATATGCTTGGAAATCTTTTTGAGCTGGTACAACCTGAAGAGAGCGAAATACTCAAAGACCCCGCGAAATTTAAGATGATTCTGCACGGAGCTAATTGGTACTCTCATAAAAAAACTCTTTCAATACTGAATGCCTGGCCCATTTTTTCAGACTACACGCCCTTCGACATGGGTGCGAGACTGATTCAAAGCCCGCGCAAATCAAACACTCAGCAAAATTAAAATTTCGCGTGCGCGCGTTTAAGTTTGAGGACTTCTTTTTGACCTTCTGCAACTGGTACTTCGAGAACTTCGCAACCCGCAAGTAGTGCACCCCAAGTTGAATTGTGTTCGATGAATGAAAGCTCGCCCTTATTGATTGTAATATTAACTTCAGAATTGCTGTCGGCGAAGCAGCTTATCTGATGTTGGCCCGGCAAAACATCCACCGCAAAGTAGGTTCCCGATGCGGATTGTCCAATAATTTTTCCATCAATAGAAACAGGAATCTTTACAGCGCCTCCAGCAAATTTTGATTCGCGAAAAATATAGATTCGACCCATATCCGGCGAAGCTTGAAATTGCTTGCCTTGTCGGTCCTCTTTCAAACCGGCCATTGGCACAGAGGCGCATGACGAGAAAAGAATAGGAATTAAGATTAAGCCGGAAAAGAAACTGAATTTTTGCATAGAGCCTCCAACAAGTAGGAGTATTTCTGAAATTGATTTTTGGCAAGTAATTGGCGTTCCTTAGTGTACCGTCTTAGAACCGAGATTGTGGACTCTATGTAGACAAGATCGACGGCAAATCCTTTTCATGCTATCACTTTGAGCAAAATTGTTATGTTTGACTGGCTTCTTTCATGATCATTTCGAGCTCAATCCTCTGCTCTTTAGTTCCTGCTCCTTTATCAAGCGCTGAGACAATCATCTCTTCAAGCGTTGCTTTACCTTCAGGGCCAAGGGCAAGTATAAGCATTGCGAGAATTTTTCGATGGGCAATTACTTGGTTTTGTAAGGTTGTGAGTTGGTCCATGCGATATCCTAGTTTTCGGTTGTGCCTTATAGTCGCGAACTATCTATTATTACGTTTAGCGCTTTTTTTAACTTCATCATTATGAACAGTCATTATAGCCTCAGTCAGGCGCTGACCAGTACCTACAAGTCTTGCGAAGACACTTAGCTGTTCTGAACATGAAATAAACTTTGTTTTTTCGGGGTAATTGATTAGATGGTCAATTTCACCCCAAGTTTCCTCTAACAAAGTGCGAACTTGGATTTCGCAAGCTACAGTTGAGCCTTTATGAGGCTTTATTACATAGTGAATGCTTGTGTAGTAACTTTCCTTAAAATGTGTCGGTAGTCCTAACTTTTTAAATGAAGCTTCCGATTCTGGGTCCCAAGTATACGCCTTAGGGTCTTCGAAAAGAAACCAATCACCGTCATCAATTTTTTTATTTATGTATTCATGTATTTTAGCGAATTGTTTTGGGTGCAGATGCAGAACTCTTACCCCAACAAGATCGGTAATTTTATTATGATAGTTTTTAAGCGTAATAGTTTTTGAATATTTTCGCTTAATCTTTTCTACAATATGACTGTCTTCTTTGATGCGAAGTCTGACCGAGTGAACAATATTTTTAAGCTTAGGATCTTCTACAAAAGAATCGGCCACACTCTGTCCAAAATTCTTGAACTGATGGGTATTTTCTTTGAAATGTTTCAAAATTACTTTGATAAGAGCAGGCTTGGCCATATTATCTCTTATTTGTATTTCTAATGATTGCTGAGGCTATTTGGCTAAACGCTTTTTTTGCATCATTTTTTAATTCTTTAGACTTATCCATTACGCTGTAAAAAGGAATTCCACGTCCCTGAGCATCCTGGACAAGATCTCCAAAATCTCTAACTTCACCGAGCTTAGTCCCACTGATTTTTTTGCTTGCGAGCTTTGGATTTACTCTTCTTAAAACAGAAACAACATCGCTAAATAAGGCCTTTTGAATTTTTGCAGCGTTTGAAGATGTACTTGATGTAACTGTGCCGCTAATAACTTTAAACCTCTGTGGCACATAACCCAGGTATTTTGGTGCTCCCGGTAACAGGTAAACATTTTCTGGTGCTAAGTTTAATATTTCCTTCCAGCCAACTATCCAAGTAGCCAATCTGTTGCCAAGAGTTTTTAATGCTCTTCTAGAAAAGGCATCGTAACTTAGTGGTATTACAAAATAGTCGCAATCTAATAATATTGCTCTATTTAGAGCTCCAACATTCGGGCCTGTGTCATAAAATACATAGTCAGCTTTAAACTCTTTTGCGGCTTCATTTACATAAGAACTGAGAGCAGTTAAGCCTTTGTATCCCTTATATTTCCTCTGTAAACATTGCCCCCAATATTCATTAAGCGCTTCTTCGTATTCGATTAGCCGAATGTCCCCAGGTATAATAGCAATATTTTTTGTATGTCCCTCTTTGGAAGGAGGCACTTCAGATGGCGGAACGTAGCGATAGTCCCCATCAGCATTAACTATTGATCGTAAAGCAGTCCAAATTGTCTTCCCATTTCGAGATTCTGAGTCGTCGAGTAACTTATCAACGTATTCGTCTGGAAAAAAATAAGATGTTAAATTAGTTTGGGGATCTGAATCTACTAAGAGGACGCGTTTACCCATTGAGGCAAGTTCAAATGCAATATTCGCAGTGAGTGTGGTTTTACCAACGCCACCTTTGTGGTTGTAAAGTACTATGCGCTTAGCTTTGAAACGTTTTTCGGTCATTTATGTATCACTTTGTTTTAGTTTTCTTAGTGCGCTTACTTTTTCTTTTCCGCATATTTGCCATTGCGAGTTTAGCGGCATCACGGTCGGGTAAAGCATTTACAAACATTTCTCCTGCGGCACTCAATTGTTTTTGTCCTTTAGTTGCCGGAGCCAAGTATCCATATGTATTGGCATTTCCTGTTGCAAGAGCTGCATTTGAGAAGCGCGGCTGCGCAGCTTCAGTATTAAGTTTACTTAGGTCGACGGTTTTAAAATGAGGAGTATCTCGGAAATGAGTTAAATAGTACGCAAGGCATGCAATCCGTTCAACATCAGACTT
>JANWIU010000035.1 GCA_025449725.1 Pseudobdellovibrio sp. | reverse complement strand
TAGTGGTGGGTCAGAAATTTCTGATGAAATAATAAATTCGTTTGAAGTCTAACGTTCGAAAAGTATGAAGTTACCGGTGTTGTACAAGCCATTCGAGCTAAACGGTAAACCTGTTGCAGGATTTGTTTGACCTGAATCGCGCCAGTTGTAAACAAAGCCGAAAGCTACAACTTTGCCATTCAATTTAGCTGCGGCCATCATCACACGGCCACTGTCAGAAACCGCTCCGTCAATTCTGAATATACCCGGAAATGTATTAGGCGTTGGATACGCGCCTTGTAGAACCGTGTTCGCGGCGTAAGTTCCGCTTGCGGGTGCAACACTGTAGTCAGGAAACGAAGGGCTTGTTGCGGCAGAGGTGTTGTTTGTCAGCGGTCGGATATCAACAGCACCGATTGGGGTTCCGTTAACATCTCCGGAAGTCACAGCTACCGCATTGCTGCTGGAAGTCCCGGTAACAGCTAAAATCGGTGACGGACTTCCGTTATCAGGAAAAGAAATTCCGCCGAATGTTTTATTTTCGAAGTCAGTTAAAGTTGCTGCGTTTGCCATTTTGAAAGAAACCAAACCGCCTTGACCCGATGGCATGTCTAAAATAAATAGTCCGCTGTTCGTCATCATGGCTCTTAAGTTTCCGCCGCCGGCTCCGCGTGTGCGAACGCCGCCGCTGCAGCCGCCGTCAGATAGAGTTACCGCTCCTGTGCCTGAAGCATCTTGAGTGGTGTATTCAATAACGGGAGTCGTTGCTGAAGCACTTGAATACATCGAGAAATCCGCATGTACTACGGATAAGAAGTTATTGTCAGTACGGTAGATACCAAAAAGCTCACGGCTTCCTAAGCCTGTACGAGCATAAACATAATCACCCGATACGATCGCAGAACATGCAGTTGAATCTTTAAGTAGGCCTACATGTAATTGCGAACTCGCTCCGCTTCCGGTGTGAACAAAGATGGCTGTGTTAGGAACTTCCATCATATCAAAAGTACCTGAAGGTGTTCCAGAGCATGCTGAGGCTCCAGGTGTGCAGCCTCCAGTTGTAATATTGCAGGAGTAGTAGCCGTAGGTTGAATTAAAAACCGGGCAAGTTGCGACCACAGTGTAAGTCATGTCAACATTTCCTGAGCCATTGATCACTTGCCAAGTGGCACTGATAGTAGAGCCGTCGAATGTCCATTCGGTATAATCGCCTACGTTTGAAGTTGTAGAATAAGTATAGCTTGTTGAATCGCGCCCGGGATTGCTTCCATCAGCACCGCCAGATGTACAGCTGTTAAAAATTCCTCCGGCAATTAATAGACCGCAAATAAGTACGAAAATGCTTTTCATTCAAAGACTCCTGATTCTTTTTTTAATTCCCCTATTAATCTTAAAGCGCGCACAATTAACAAGATAAAATAAAGCAGGTCCTGTTCACGAAATGTGCACAGCGAAGTTGTTAAAATTCTTAACAAAGGCAATCAAAATATATTGGATTTTGGTCCAGTTGCCTTGAAGGCAATTAAGTTCAAAACTAGTTCTGTCTAATTAAATAAAAGGGAGTTTTTTAATGAATCTTCGACAACACAGTTCGAGAATTATTTCATTTTTGGCAATCATCAGCCTCGCCATTATTTTCAGCCGTTGTGCAGGAAGTTCAACGCCTTCTGCTGCCGGAGATCTTTCAACTGCAGGTAAAATGTCAACTGGTCTGGGATCTGCTGCCGATGCGATTCAAGGAATGGGCGGCACTTTAGCAACAACAAGTTCTTTTGCAGTTGGTGGAAACAACATTCAATCAACAGCTACAAGTTGTACAGAACACGGCGAGCCGGGATCAGACTCTGGGCCTATTGATGGCGCAGTTGAAGACGCTGAGAAGTATTCCACATCCCATGATAATTATGGTCTACAAAAATTCTATTGTACTTTAGCGGCCGATTCTAACGGCCCGGAAACAGTATCAGGTGCAGTTGACACTTTAAGAATGGTTGCTTGTGCAGTTGAAAGAAATTTGGGATCTATTTCTTTTAACAACACACCGGTTCCGTTTACATCAATAACAATTGATACCAACTGTGCCTCTGCAGACAAAATTGCAGACATGGGCGGTTCTGGCGGAAGTGTTACGATGACTTTCAACGGAACAATTACTGCTGCTACGAATCCTTCAGGCAGCAACTGGCCGGAAGTTTCAGGTAATACTTATTACTCACACGGTATTCGTATTGCTTCTGATGATGGAACTTCTTTAAAATATATTCTGTTAGCAAAATTCGACGACACCATTGAGGGAGATCCGGTTGAAAACGGAGACTTTGAATTTGCTACCATGGGTACTGGCACGATGATGCAAGGAACCGCTATTGAATACACTGCTGGTCGAATTGACCGAAGCAGTTCTACCAGCGGCTCTCTTTGGTTTGAAATGCGTGTGAACAGAATTAAATCAGGAATTAATGATCCCATTTGCCAACCTGGCTCTTCCTCTTCAAGTTGCGGATTTGCACGCCACACTCGAATTAAAGGCGACTTAACCTTTACTGGTGGCGACATAAGCGATGTCGCAAATTTAACAGGAGTTATGACCGAAGGCGGTGATTCCACAGGATCTCTTCAAAGTAACTATTCTTCTGTTGTGACTGCAACCG
Source organism: Pseudobdellovibrio sp. (assembly GCA_025449725.1). Taxonomy (GTDB): domain Bacteria; phylum Bdellovibrionota; class Bdellovibrionia; order Bdellovibrionales; family Bdellovibrionaceae; genus Pseudobdellovibrio. Next base: position 3,044 of record JANWIU010000035.1, on the reverse strand, counting down.
GTAGTTTAGCAACAGAAATTACAGGTAAGGTTTATACGAGAGCTGCTTCGCCTGCATCCTTCGGCGGAAGTGATACGCTGACATCGAATTTTACTGATGGTACAAAATCCTGCATTCTTACTGGCGGAGCCATTGTTACAACTGGATGCGGTACGGAGTTAGGAGTTGGTAGTTCAGCAACGATTACAGCATTCTTCCTTCCTTCGAATTCACCTTCTTCAACTTGGATTGATTGGTTATCGACTCATGGTGGAATCGGTTTTTCAGGTTCTACAACAGCAGCAGATACGCAATCAGCACTGTAAAATAAAAACTACATGAAAATAAAAAAGGGCAGGAGAAATCCGGCCCTTTTTTTTATTGAACCTGGCACATGTTGTAACACACAGGACCTGGAACCTATTTTTTCTTCTTAGCTAAAACGAATAGTTCGCGGCCCAAGCGGTTTTCTAGGGAATTTCTTAGGCGGCCCCAGAATAAATAATGAAAACCTGGTTCTGTTCGCTTGCGGATTTCCCATTCGGTAGAACCGTATGGCGGGCCAGATCGCTTTTCCATTGCGAAAAATACCGCAATCAGTTGGCCTTCTTCGTGAAGCATGCGGCGGTAAAGTCGTACCAATTCATTTCTTTTTTCAGGCGGAATCGCGCAAAAGCAAGTGTGCTCTACGACCACATCGAAAGAAAAATTCCATTCTTGCGGAAGATTAAATATATTTTCTTCGTAAAAAGTTAAGTTAGACAGGTGGGCATATTTTTGGCGGCCACGGGCAATCGCCTCTTTTGAAAAATCAACAGCAGTCACCAAATGGCCTGCTTCCGCAAAGAACGCAGCATCGTGCCCTTCACCTGCTCCTAACACTAAGACGCGAGACTTCGGCATTTTCAGTCGTGGCAGCATATCTTTGAAGGCCTCTGCCGGCTGATTCAGATTCCAACCAGGGTTCACTTCATTTGTGTAAATATCAGTCCAGAACTGTGAATTTTCGATCGAAGGGGCTTCAATGTAGTAAGGGGGTGTCGCGATATATCTATCGCCCGCAGAAAATCCTTCATCGTCAAAAGAACTAACTTTGTTAAATAACCCGTCTTGCGCTTTTTCAGTTAAAACAAATGGCGCACCGGAAGTTGTCAGACCATTAAAACGGTCCCATTCATCAACTGACCATTTGCGTTCGTCTGCTTCAAACAAAACGTTCTGACGTGTTTGCAGTAAAACCTGATTACCCTTAATTTCGATCGCAATAATTTGCAAAGGGTGATCAAAGGCTTCGACAAAATACATTTCCCCTTGAAATTCGGTTTCGAGAGCAAATTTTTCAGTTAATTTTAAATTCCGCTGAATTTCTTCGACCTGGTTCGGATCTCTCAACACAGGTCCGTTCGGATCTAAAAAAATATCGCCACGTTCATCTATGACGATAAAAGCAGAAGGCATTACTCAGTCTTTTTTTCTTCGGCAGGTGGCGCCTGTGAAGGAGTAGTAGTAGAAAGGGCAGGCGCCGTCGCGTCTTCTGCTGCCACATCACCGGATTTAATCACTGAACCATCACGGAATTCGATAGCCGTATCATCAGTTTTAACGGACTGGATTATCCACTTCTGTTCATCCGGGATTTCAGACGCTGCACGGTTCAAAACTGCCTCACCTTTTACGGTTTGGTCGGTGCTTTCGCGTTCTTCCATTTTTTCAGAATAGCGGTAGGTAAAAAAAGCGCTGATCTTATTCTCTTCGACGTTTTTGGTGTAGAGTGTAATTATCTGAAAATTATAGGCATTAGGACGGGCTTTATGAATGGCGTCTTCAATGATAACTGCCAATTTGCTTTGAATTCCGGCATGAATACCAATGCCCACATTGCTTTTAGAATGAAACAGGCACCATGACCAAATAAAGGCTGCCGTAAATACTAAAAAGCTGACGAGTTTTACCATTGTTGCCTCCTGCCAATTCACTATGAAATGTGACAACACTAGTTCACCATGTTAGCCTCCTGGCAGGCAAGGATTTTAACAAGTATGAATTTTTATAAAGTCTCTTCTAAATTCACGACCGAAAAACTAAAAGAACTGAAAACCTGGGCACAAATTAAAAGTCCCAAAACCTTACAGCCCGTACTGAGCTATGCGTTAGACTGGTTGTCACCGGAACTTCTGGGCACAGGGTTTCGCATGATAGAAGTTTCAGACTTCGCGGTAAAAGGTTTGATACCGGCCCGCACTTCTAATTTGGATTTTCAAAGCGAAGTGCACCACGGTTTAGTTATCAACGCCAGTTACGAATTGGCCCGCGCATTTTTGCAAAAGCAAATGTCGGAAAGCTTTTTTCACATCACAGGAACGGATTACAATTTTTCGAAAAAGAATAAATGGCAACAAGACCTGACGCTGTTACTTGAAACGGATCAGGCCGCCATGGATGATTTTTTTATCAGTCTGCAAAAAAAGAAAAAAACCGAAGTCACGTTCGATATTAAAATCAAAGTAGAAAATCAAAAAAAATCAGATTCCGTAAAGCTTACTCTTTACGTTGAAAAAATTGATTTGATCTCTTAAGGAAAAAAATGATTTTAGAAACTCAAATTAATTCAGATTCGGACGAGTTTAAAAAAAACAAAGCCGCGCTGTTGGAACAAATTCAACAATGGCGTAAAAAAGTCGAAACCGCAAAAATGGGCGGGGGCGAAGAATCGCAGGCCAAGCACCGCTCTCGCGGCAAGCTGACAGTGCGAGAACGCATCGAAGCTTTGATTGATCCCGGCACAGCCTTTTTAGAATTTTCTACCTTAGCCGCCGATGATATGTACGATGGCCAAGCCCCTGCAGCCGGCATTGTGACCGGCATTGGTGTCATCGAAGGTATTGAATGTGTCGTTGTCGGAAACGATGCCACGGTAAAAGGCGGCACTTACTTTCCAATGACTGTTAAAAAACATTTACGCGCGCAAGAAGTGGCGATGGAAAACGGCCTTCCCTGTATTTATTTAGTCGACAGCGGTGGCGCATTTTTACCGTTGCAGTCAGAAGTGTTTCCTGACCGTGATC
>JANWIU010000034.1 GCA_025449725.1 Pseudobdellovibrio sp. | reverse complement strand
GTAAACGAACCGGATACTAACGTCAGCGATTGGAGCTGCGTAGGCACCGGCGGCGGTTCTTCTATTCAATGTACGACTAACTTTTCAAATGCAGCTGTACCCGGAGAATGCTCAAGCACTATCAATCAGTGTTTGCAGGGGCAACCGGTTAACGTAGCCAATACTGAACCCAATAAAGAAAAATGGGAATGCCGCGGTTTTAACGGCGGAGCAACGGCGACTTGTAACGTCGAAGTCAATTCTAGTTTACCACCCATTAACGGAGTTTGCGGATCGGTTGCTTACACTTGCAATCCCGGCAATGTTGTAAGAAATGTAACCCCACCGCCAGGAAGCACTGACCTTTATTGGAGTTGTAATGGATTGAATGGCGGATCACCGGCTCCGCAAGTTTGTAGATACTCAAATGCAGACCCGAATGCACCGCTTTGCGGATCAACTGATGCCACATGTTTGGATCAAGCTTCTACAGTTATTGAACTTGCTGATTCAGGTACAAGCTTTAATTGGCAATGTGCGAAGGCCGGGTATCCACCTAAAGCCTGCTCCATTCCGAAACCGGTTTGCCTGTTAACGATTGATCCGCGCACCCATTATAACGATAACTATGTATACCGATTAACTGTACCTACAGGATCATTGCCCCCAAATGTTAATGTTACTTATGCAGGGTCAAAAGCTGACTTAAGCGGCGGAAATGTTAATTCCAATATTTCGGGAAGTTTCAATAACGTCTCCACGAACCCGTTTCAAATTAGCCGTAAGAATACCGGTGGCGCTATTTCCGGAAACTACTCAATCGCGTTAACAATTTATAATGGCACTAAAGAAATTTGCAGAACGCCGGCTGCCAGCTATGTGCTGACTCCGCGATGCGATTTATCTTTTGATAAAACTTCTTTTACGACGCTTGAAACTCATATTGCAACATTCAATTTTGTGGTTGCCGGCCAGCCACTGCTGCCAACAACCCCTTCCAGCGTTTTGTGGTACGGCAAAAAAGATAATGTTGAAGATGAACGCGGCCAAACATCATATGGAATTAGTGTTTCCTCAGGAGTTGCTACAAAAACGATGGGACCATTTGCTGTCGGAAGCTATGAGCGCTATTTTGTAGCCAAGGATTCAAGCGGAACGGAACTTTGCAAATCTTCTGCAACTACGTTTTCAGTAAGACAAGTCGATCGTGTTGAAGGTGCTTGCGAAAGCGCTGCTCACCCACTTCTTATAGACACTTGTGCAGCCGGCTCTCCTTTAGAAACCGGTGTTACCGGAGATTCCACAACCGAAAATATCTGGAAATGCCAGGGTGCAGGCGGTGGTGGAACGGTCACTTGTTCAACTCCAAAATTAATTAATTATTGCGGCACAACCGCAAACATCTGTTTAACGGGATCATCCATAGTCACCAGCAGTCAAACCTATGACTGCGAAACAGGACGATACACATGGAGTTGCAAACGAGACGGAACAATTCTTGTTTCTCTTTGCAGTTTCAATGGCCCGGCAAACAGCTGTCCTGTCGTTGACCCACCGGTTGATGACCCTCAGCCGCGTGATCCTATAGATGGATGTGAGCCAAATTACGGAAATTTAAATTGGTATAGACTAAAATCACCAGATGCGGTTTGTCAGTAAATACGGCCTTACGGTGTTAATTCAATAAATATGAACGACTTGTTCAAAGGGTAATCTGAACTGCGGGCCCCATGTGCCACGTTCACCCTCATAGCCGACAGATATCACCATCACAACACGAGTAGAACAGTTTAAATTTAATAAACTTTTTACCCGCTTTTCATCAAAGCCTTCCATCATACAAGTGGCGCCACCAAGCGACGTGATCGCCAAAACAAAATTTTCACAGGCCAGCGCTGCAGACTTAACGGCCACTTCGGAAATATCCCGATTAGTAACCGGGCCCCGCATAATGGGGCGAAACAAACCTGTAATAAAAAATGTAATCCATTTTAACGGAGCGAAGATATTTAAAAATCCTGAGTTATAAGTTACCGGAACCAATTTCTCGTAATACTGTATTACAATCTTCGGAGCATTTACGGCACGAACCCAATTTACAAGTGGCTTTTGGGAACGACGCCACGCTTTTCCGTCCGCAGTGACAACAATTAAGTGAGATGCCGTGCGCGCAGCTGACTGACTTAAGCAGGCTTCAACCAACTTCTTTTTTTTCTCCGGAGCTTTTACCCAATGGAAGTCCCACGTCTGAACATTAGAAGAATTCGGAGCTAAAATTGCGAGCTCAAGCGCTTTAACCACTTTATCTTCCGGAAAAATTTCATCGCGAAATTTACGTATGCTTCTTCTCTTACGTACCACTTCTTCAAAATCCATCTGCTTCCCCACGGTGAAAATAAAAAGCCGCTGTTTTAGCAGCGGCTTTCAGATTTAACATTCAGTCATTCTCATTACATGTGCTTTAAGTATTCAACTAATGCCGCTTTTTCTTCAGCGTTTAATCCAGGCCCGCCATTCGCATTGGGCGCGAACTGCGTACCGAAGTAGTGACCGCGGTCGACAACGAAGTCCGCACAAGCACTCGCTGCTACTAATTCATCAGCAGATTGCGCCATGAAGTAATCACGTGCCGCTGTTCCGGTTAACTTCGCATTTTGAATGTGAGCCGTCGTTCTTACTAAAGATAAAATAGCTGCACCTAACTTAACGTTGCTGCTGATTCCACCCGCTAAATAAAGATTTGAAATCATGTTAACAGGTACGCCGGCCGGAATTGGTCCGATGTAAATGATGTTCGCAATTTCACTTGGATCACTTGGCGCAAACCAATCTTTGATCCCTGAAATTATGCTTGCGGTTTCACGCTGGCCTTTTTTGGATTTCTTATTTTTTACGCCTTTTGTTTTTTCATCTACTAATTGTTCGGAAGCCACTTCTCTGCTTACGCGCTTTTCTTCACCGATCGGAAGATAGGCGTACTCACCGATTTTTTCGGTCTCTAATTCACCCGTCATTGGATGTTGTTGTTGAGCCGATTTAATTATATTGAATAGAAAGTCAGGCAAGTAACCTCTGGGAATTTTCAGGAAGCTGGCTTGTGAAGTTACATCCATTGTGCCCGGCAATGTTTTGCCTGCATTTGTTAAGTAAAACACACTGCGCTTTCCGTATTGATCGCAATAAGCTGCATTAGGATTCGAACGCTGCAACGGATTTAACAATTTGTTAATTGAGTCATTAAATGAACTCATCCGCCCAGCCACAGTACCTTTATCATCAAAAGATCCAAGTGTGTTGGCTTGCAAGAATGGCGCTGTTGACCATACGCTGATTAAAGATGGCGGTCTCAAGAAGCCGCGGCCTCCTGCTGGAACATCAATTCCGCGTCCGTACAATCTGTTACCTGAATCTTTAGGATAGTTAATCTGGAATTTACCGATACTTCCTAAGTTTTTATAATTTGTTGAAGAGAAATTATCCCAAATATCACCTTTAATTGCATTTGTAGCAATCGGGCTGCAAAGCTGACTGTCTGTCAGATTAACAGGAACGCGCTGATCATTTGAAAGAAAGTTGTTATTCAAGAAATCCGGCTGCATCACTAAACCATGCATGGCTGTTTTGAATTCTGAAGACTGCGAGTAGTTCCAGAAATTATTCCAGCACTTCATGTCATTATTGCCGTCACATCCGCCCGGCGTTCCCGTAGCATTAAAATATGTGTAAGCTTTTTCAGGTAATTTGCTGGAGTGACATTGAGCACAGTTTTCAGCAAAAACTTTTTTACCCAACGATACTTCAGGTCCGTTAAAGTCTTTTAAGTACTGTGCGCCCCCCGGAGCGTTTGCTAATTTGTCCGGTTTTGCGCTGGCCAGGAAGAATAAGGCTACATCAGGAGTTTGATTTACATTCGCCTGCCAGTATAAAGAATTCTGTTCTGCGTACTTAATTGAGAACGGTGTGATTTGCGCACCGCCAACGACCGGAATAAAGTGACGAACCCACTCGTCACCGAATAGTCCGATATTAATGTAAACGCGGTTAAGCGCGCCCAACGCACCAACAGAGTCAGAACCATCTTTTAATACACGCGGAGACAACACCATAGAGCCATCAGGACGCGCATTCTGACGAAGCGGAGAACTTTCAGGAAGTGCTGCTGTACTCATTGTGCTGAACTGTGCATTTAATCTTTCATCACCTGTTAATCGTTCAGCCGCATTGAACTTTGCCGCCGCAACCATACGTGCAGGTAAGTCATAAACCGCATTCATAGTACGCGGATTATTAATTTGGTCTGAAGAAATTAAGGATGTATCTAAAGCACCTGGACGTGACGTGTGTAATAATTGGTAAACGAAACTTTCGCCACCACGCTTCCAGTCCCAGTAAAAGATGCGATCAACCCAGAAGTACTGTGCACCCGGATTTGAATTCAAGTTTGCCCATTTTGGATTATTGAAATCAGCAGGAGGATTCGTCGGACTTGGGCCAACGTGACAGAAGGCACATGACATACCGACACGGTAAGGTTTGATAGTGTTCGGATCATTATAATAAGCAGGATCAGTGTAGTATTTTACCGGATCCCATTTATCTGCAGCTTTTTGGTCAAAGTCAGGATTAGGAAACAAACGTAAACCCACAATACCGGTTGGGTAACCGTAAGAAGATCCCACTTCATGTAATTTTCGTTGCCCTTTGTAGTTCAGGTAAGTGCCGCGTGATCCGATTTTCACGCCCGGATATTTTGAAGCATCTGCATAGGGATCAGCTCCGCAACTGCCGTCGCGTTTATCAAGCCAAAGACCCCATTTATCAGGATCTGGTCCCGACGCTTGCCGAAAGCATGGCTCATTCACTAAACCTAAAGTTTGCCAACGATTCGCACGCTGAGATGGAAGACCCGGGTGAGATGAAAGTGTTTTTAAAAAATCAAGTCCGCCGAAAGTGGCGCGTCCCATGTAAGTCCAAAATGCATCGTTACCGCCGGTAAAAACAATCCAGTTCTTGCGACCTTTTACAACGCGTTCTACGGCTTGTGCTTTTGTAATACCCGGAACGTAAGGACTGAGTTCCTGAGCCAATCTTTCATGGTTCGCAGGCATTGTTACGCCATTGTCCATTTCTCTGAAATAATCGTCGTTTGCGCCCGCTTTTAGTTTTTGAATATCAGATGCAGAAAAAGTTCCGGCATCTTTGGCACGCATAGCTTCGTCTTTTTCATGGCTGGGGAATAAACTGTGGAAAAGGGTTCGGTTGATTGCTCCACCAAGAACGCCCCCCTGCACGCTTTCCTGCTGCGCCTGTGATTGAAAGCTAAATGTAGTTAATAAAAGAGCCGCAAATAATTTTGAATTCCATTTCATCTTTTGCACCAATCTTCAAAGCAAAAAACTGCCGGCAATTAATCGCCAACAATAATTTGTTAAATAATATGTTTAAAGTCTATTATAGGATTCCGTTACAGGCTGGTCTTGATTCGGAAATCTGTCTAATCGTCCAGACAGAATGACGTTTGTTGCCTAGGTAATTTTTTCAGGTTTACAGCAAAAGAGCTGGACCAAGGCCTTGTTTATTGCGGAAACTCAACCAAATAAGTTAAATTCTTTCAACACTTTCCACTCATTTTCATCTTTTTAAAACCGGAGCAAAATGAAAAATTTAACAAAAAAAATCTTATCATTAAATTCATTGTTTTTTGTTATCTCGCTGACAGCAAGTCAGTTTAGTTTTGCCCATGCCGGGCATGATGGATTTCCCGGCGGTGGCTTCGGCCCGGGCGGGGACCCTGATCACCAACCTAGACCACCTGTTTATTCTGCACCATTAGAGGTTCCTCGTTGCAATGTAGACAGCAACACGTCATTAAACCAGCGCAACGTAAATCTTGAGAATATCTTAACTTTTCTTGAACGGTTTCAGGAATCCGCTCCAAAAATTAAAGCCTTCCGCGAAATGCAGGCGCGTGGAGAAATTGTTGTAGAACAACTGACGGATGCTATCCGAAATCAAACAGGAAGCCCTTCAACTGTCGTTGCTACTTTTCAGTATCAACCGCGTGAAAAACTACAACATATCTATGTCAATTTTGACGGAGATTTGGGTGTGGTCGCAATTCACTTTTACCACGAAATGATCCACAGCCTGGACCCTCAGCTTCGCTCATTTTATATGGAGTTTGACCGTCGCTACGATGAGATCCAGGCCGGCATAAAAGCAGTTTATCAGCTGGTTGCAGACCGTTTAAAAAAACCTCTTCAACAAGTTAGTTATTCGGACTTCAACGACCAAGACTGGAAGAATCTAAAAAATGCAAAACGCTTTCAAAATGACGGCGTCTGGAGAATCGAATTCCACGCATTTAGTTCGCAAATGGTTTTGATCAGCGAAATGACTTCTAAAGTCAGCTGTTACAACGCTTACATCAGTGATCAAGACCGCACGAACGGAATTCATTTAATATACACAGACATCAAGCAGCATTTGCATTTTGCCTACGGTCTGTATGAACCCGGCACTTACTAAATAAGTTTTAATAATCGCAACTTTTACTTTCGTCCAGGGCCATTTCAGCCCGTCCAATTTGCTATTTGGTCCAGTATTATTCTATCCAAATATCGGTAGTATAAAAACTGGAGGAACTTTATGTCTTCGAAGCGTAATTATTTTGTCGCGTTTGTACTTTTATTTTCGTCTCTCTTTTTTATCGCCAGTTGCGTGCATAAAAATACAAATGATTCGCGTACCCCGGCGGCCGCAAAGGCGCCAGCAAGCAAGCCGACGCTATTAATCGGTAATATTCCGGGAGCCTATCTCGGCAAAGATAAAGCGAAGTTTTACCTGGGCTCGGTTGAAATCAGCCCGGCACGAGTTATTACAGCCGTTTCACCGATTGCATCGCCAGCAGCGGCTCAACAACTGGCAGAAGAGCAAAAAGCTGCCAAGACCGTTATCTTGTTAGCTAAGCCTGGAAAGGGCGCCGCAG
>JANWIU010000033.1 GCA_025449725.1 Pseudobdellovibrio sp. | reverse complement strand
GAGTGATTTCTCTTTAATGATCTCTTCAGCTGATTTTCCTGTTGTCCACATTTCAGAAAATACGGTTTTTGCAATTTTTCCTGAAATGGCACCGGATTCAATTTGCTTTAACAAAGTACCCAGCGCAGCAGGGGAGACAGGGGCTTGCTTAATATTAATTTTGTGGGCGTTCACTTCGCGCAAAACTTCGGATGTTACCCAATTCGCAGCAAGTTTAGGTGATCCGCTGATCTGACTCAGTTCTTCGAAATAGTCTGCCAGTTCTTTTTCAGATGTTAAAAGCTCGGCGTCGTATTCTGAAAGACTTAGGTTTTCTTTGAATCTCTTCTGCTTATCAAAAGGTAATTCCGGTAACGTTTTTTTGATACGTTCAATGTCGGAGTCTGTAACCATAATCGGCAACAAATCAGGATCAGGGAAATACCGGTAATCCTGGGCGTCTTCTTTGGTTCTCATCGGGAAAGTGCGGTTTTTATCCGGATCGTAAAGACGTGTTTCCTGAATAATTTTTTTACCACCTTCGATTTCATCTATCTGGCGGTCAATTTCATATTCCACAGCTTTTTCAACAAAGCGGAAAGAATTTAAATTTTTCAGTTCAACTTTAGTTCCCAGTTCTTTTCTGCCGATCGGTTTAACTGAAACGTTGCAGTCACAGCGTAATGACCCCTCTTCCAGGTTTCCGTCGCAAACGCCAAGATACAAAACAATCTGTCGAATGGTGCGGGCATATTCTGCCGCTTCTTTCGGGGTGCTAAGATCCGGTCCTGACACGATTTCAAGTAACGGAATCCCCGCGCGGTTGTAATTCAATAAAGTATAGTCACCAAAATGGGTCGACTTACCGGCATCTTCTTCCATGTGAGCTCTTGTGATGCTGATTTTTTTTGGCTCTTTATCCACAACTATAACCACAGAACCGTTTTCGCAAATCGGCTTATCGTACTGAGAAATCTGGTAACCCTTAGGAAGATCCGGATAGAAATAATTTTTACGGGCAAAGATAGATTTATTGCGGATCTGACAACCAAGTGCCAATCCGGTTTTAATAGAATATTCAACCGCCGTCTTATTCAGAACGGGGAGAGTACCCGGCATACCAACGCTGACAGGAGAAGTATTTTCGTTATCAGCAGCATCGAAGTTTGTGCTGTCGGCACAAAAGATTTTAGATTTTGTTTTTAATTGTACGTGAACTTCAATACCGATAACGGCTTCGTAACCACGGTAAGTTATATTAGAAGACATTCGGCCTTCTTTCCTGCACTCCTGAAACAGCTTCTAATACCGATGCTACATTTAATGCGGACTGTTCGTTAAAATGCGTCGCCGTTAACTGAACACCAATCGGCAACCCCTGCTTTGAAAAGCCAAATGGAACACTCATTCCCGGCAAGCCGGCAAGGTTTGTAGAAGTTGTAAAAATGTCGTTAAGGTACATCTTCAACGGGTCAGATGACTTCTCGCCAATTTTAAATGCAGGAGTTGTCGTTACGGGGCTAAGCAAAACATCGCATCTTTTGAACACATCTAAATATTGCTCACGTAAAAGTCTTCGTACTTGGCAGGCTTTATTGTAATAAGCGTCGTAGTAACCTGAAGACAAACAGTAAGTGCCCAGCATAATTCGCCGTTTTACTTCTTTTCCGAAACCTTCACCGCGTGTTTGAGAATAAAAATCCTCGAGAGACAATGAGGCTAAATCTTTAAAGTCTGAACGGTAGCCGTACTTTACGCCGTCATAACGAGCCAGGTTAGAAGACGCTTCACTGGCCGCGATCAGATAATACATCGGAACCGCGAATTCAGTTAACGGCACTGACACTTCAATGATTTCAGCGCCGGCTTTTTTAAGTTCATTCACGGCACGCTGATAAGTTTCAGTCGTATCTTCGTGAATTCCACCGCTTTGGTATTCTTTAAGAAGACCAATTTTCATTCCTTTAACGTTATTCGAAATATTTTTTGAAAATTCCGGAACCTTTTGCTGAGAAGTTGTGGAGTCCTTTGGGTCATGACCACAAATCACTTCTAATGCTAGTGCCGCGTCTTCGACTGTGGAAACCATTGGGCCAGCTTGATCAAGAGAAGAGGCGTAGGCCACAATCCCATAACGGCTTACGCGCCCATAAGTCGGTTTTATTCCAACGATCCCACAAAAGTTAGAAGGCTGGCGAATAGATCCACCGGTGTCAGTTCCAATAGTTCCCATAGCGATTCGGGCTGATTGAGCCGCCGCAGAGCCGCCGCTTGATCCCCCTGGAACGTACTCCGGATTCCAGGGATTACGGCAAGGGCCGTAAAAAGAAGTTTCATTACTGGAGCCCATTGCAAATTCGTCTAAATTTAATTTTCCAAGTACGACAGCGCCTGCATTTTTAAGACGAGTAACAACTGTTGCATCATAAGGCGGAATAAAATTGCTGAGAATCTTTGAACCGGCTGTTGTGCGCAGGTCACGGGTACATAGCAAATCTTTAATGCCGAAAGAAACGCCGGCTAGTGGCCCGACAGCTTCGCCTTTTTGAATTTTGCTATCAATCACTTCGGCTTCTGCCATTGCCTCTGTATTAAAAGCAATATAGGCGTTTAGCTGAGGATTCAATTTTTCAGCGCGCGCTAAAAAAAATTTTGTGACCTCTACTGCGGAGATTTTTTTTGACTTAACTGCATCACTGACTTGTTTAAAGCTGGCTTGAATTAATTCCATCAAATCACCTACACAACCGGCGGAACTTTAAATAAATTTCCCGCCTTGTCAGGAGCATTTTTCAACATAGCTTCGGTTTTCAGTTCCGGAGCGGCCACATCGTCGCGCAAATAAAATTCAATTTCAGCAGGTGTTACCAGTGGCTCGATATTTTCCGTATTAATTTTCGAAATTTGCTGAAAGTGGGCTAAAACTTTTGTCAGTTGTTCGCCGTATTCAACCGCCTCGTCGGCAGTGACTTTTAAACGGGCAAGTTTGGCAATGTGTTCAATCGTTTTCTGGTCAATCATTGCAGGCTCCAAATCAGCTAAGCACCTTATCAAATTTAGCCCTGACTTCAAGGATAAATGCGGGTAAAAAGAGCTATGGCAGAATCCTCGCAAAAGAAACGTCATACAGAGCTAAAACGCCTTATTCATCACCACAACGAGCTGTATCATACACATGATAAGCCCGAAATCAGCGACTATGAATACGACCGGCTTTTTCAAGAGCTGTTAGATCTCGAAGCCAAATACGATCACCTGGACCTGACCGACTCTCCCTCAAAACGCGTCGGGGGCGACGCTATTTCCGCTTTTCAAAAGGTAGCTCACCGTAGGCCTATGCTGTCGTTGGCCAATAGTTATTCGGCAGAAGATATTTTAGATTTTGATCAAAGGGTAAAAAAATTCTTAAGAAAAGATGCGCCGGTCGAATACTTTGCTGAACTGAAGCTCGATGGCCTTTCTATGGAACTTATTTACGAAAACGGTAAGTTGATCCGCGCTCTCACCAGAGGGGACGGCACGGTGGGCGAAGACGTCACTCACAATATTAAAACAATTAAAACTATTCCGTTGAAACTTAAAACCAAAAACCCGCCTGAGCTTCTTGAAGTGCGCGGAGAAGTTTTAATCTTCAAAAAAGATTTTCTGAAAATGAACGAAGCCTACGAAGAGCAGGGTGAAGATACTTTTGCTAACCCCCGTAATGCCGCCGCAGGGACAGTCCGCCAGTTAGACCCGAAGATCGCCGCTTCACGCCCATTGAAATTTTTCGCGTATGCCGTTGGGGACTATCAAGGAATTTCTTTTGATACTCAAAAAGATATTACTGAAGTTTTCAGTCAGTTCGGTTTGCCAACACTGGAAGATGATTTAACCGTAAAGACAAATGATCCAACTGAGCTCGTAAACTATTACAAAAAAATTGAAAAGATACGTCCTAAACTTGAGTTTGATATCGACGGCATCGTAATCAAAGTTAATTCTTTAATTCAGCAGGATGATTTAGGTTTGGTCGCGCGAAGCCCGCGCTGGGCTACAGCTGCTAAATTTAAACCTGAGCAAGCGCAAACGGTTATTGAAAACATTGTTGTTCAAGTTGGCCGCACAGGCGCACTGACTCCTGTCGCAATTATGGCCCCGGTTAAAGTCGGCGGCGTCACTATCACCCATGCGACTCTACATAACCAGGATGAGATCGATCGTAAAGATGTCCGAATCGGTGACACCGTTTTTATTCAGCGTGCAGGGGACGTGATACCCGAAGTTGTCGCTGTTAATCACGATAAGCGCCCGAAAAGTGCAAAGCCTTTTAAAATTCCGCTTGAATGCCCGAGCTGTGGCGAAAAAGCTCGTCGAGGTGAAGAAGATGCAGTTCTTCGCTGTGAAAATTCTCTTTGTAAGTCCAAAATAAAAGAGTCCATCAAGCACTTCGTTTCCCGCCGAGCAATGAATATAGAAAAGGTCGGAGACCGATTAATTGAAATATTTATTGATGAACATCTTATTGAAGGTTTTTCGGGGCTGTACAAATTAAAGAAAGAACAACTATTGAATCTGGAGCGCCAAGGTGAAAAGTCGGTCGACAATATTCTAAAAAGTATCGAGACCAGCAGAAAAACAACTTTAGCCCGATTTATTTACGCACTTGGAATCCGCTTTGTAGGAGAACAGACGGCGAAGCTTTTGGCAGATCATTATGTAACCATTGAAAACTTTATGAAAACATCTCAGGAAGATTTAGAAACGATTCCTGAAATCGGACCGAAAGTTTCTGCTTCAATTTTAGAATCGTTGAAAAGCAAAACTTTTCAAAAAGAAGTCGCCAAACTTTCAGAAATGCTGGAATTTGAAAAATCCTCTCGCTCTACAGAAGGGCCGCTTTCAGGACAAAGCTTTTTGGTTACTGGAACTCTACCTGTGAAACGCGATGAAGCTCATGATGTGATTGAAAAAAACGGTGGTAAGCTTTTATCCGGCGTTTCCTCAAAATTAAATTTCTTAATTGTCGGTGATGATCCGGGGTCTAAAGTAGAAAAAGCTCAATCCCTTGATGTGAAGATCATATCTTGGGATGAGCTTTTAAAAATGTTGTAAAGCGCGTACGCAATACTAGATGTGGTCGATGATAATATCGCGAGCCATTACGGTTTTACGACCGTCAGCTTTTGCAGATTCAATTCCTTTAGCGCAAAGACGCTCAATTGCTTTAGAAAGCATATCGATCGTTTCAGCCGAGGTATTCATCTCGCCTTTTTCTTTAATGAATTTTTTTACTTTGCTTGTAACAACTAATACATCAGCCATGGTGTCTCCATTCGTTTATTTTGACATTAAAAGCGTTACATACGACCTGAGGCTTG
>JANWIU010000032.1 GCA_025449725.1 Pseudobdellovibrio sp. | reverse complement strand
GAGAAGCTTTTAATCCGACGAGTTCCAGCAACTGCTTCACACGTGCTTCACGTTCATTTTTTTCAAGCAGACCGTGAATTTTAAAAGGTTGTTCAACAATTTGTCCCACTGTCATCCGAGAATCTAAAGAAGCATAAGGATCCTGAAATATCATTTGGATATCGCGGCGTTTTTTTATCAAATCAGAACCTGAAAGGGCAGCGAAGTCGGCGCCGTCAAACTGAATGGTTCCGGCAGTCGGTTCGTAAAGACGAATCAAAGTCCGGCCTAAGGTCGATTTACCGCAACCGGATTCTCCAACAAGGCCCAGCGTTTCGCCGCGGCGAACAGATAAATTAATTTCTTCTACGGCTTTTACTTGCCCAACTTCACGCATGAAGAAACCTTTGCGGATCGGGAAGTGCTTTTTGATACCTTTTGCTTCAAGTATGATGTCTTGCATATCTCTATTCCTGACCTACAGTGGGTTAAAGCAAGCCACTGTGCGCTTGTCGTATCCGGTAACAGTTGTGAGTCTCGGTTTAGTTGTCCAGCATTCCGGTTGCACGCGATTACAACGGTTCGCAAACGGGCAGCCTTTTGGAAACTCATGTGGAGCAGGCACAACGCCTTCGATTGTTTTTAATCTGTTCACTCGATGGCCCATCTTAGGGCGAGATTGAATCAGTGCCGCCGTATACGGGTGGCGAGGAGAATTTAGAATATCCTGCGTAATTCCGGTTTCGCAGGTTTGCCCGCCGTACATCACCATTACTTTATCAGAAATTTCTGAGATCACTCCCAGGTCATGTGTGATGAACTGAACCGACATATTCATTTTTTCCTGAATGCTTTGGAATAGCTCCAAGATCTGCGCCTGAATTGTAACGTCCAAAGCGGTTGTCGGTTCGTCAGCAATCAAAAATTCCGGGTTACAAGAAAGCGCCATAGCGATCATGCAACGCTGGCGCATACCGCCTGATAATTGATGGGGATAAGATTCGTAACGTTCAGCCGGAGATGGAATGCCCACTAACTGCAACATCTCAATGGCGCGGTCGCGGGCATCTTTCTGAGAAAGTTTTAAATGTTTTTTAATTTGCTCATCCATTTGGTAACCGATGGTGAGCACTGGATTCAATGCGGTCATCGGCTCTTGAAAGATCATCGCCATTTTTCCGCCGCGTACGTCTTCCATTTGGCGTTCGTTAAGGCCTAGAATACTTTTTCCGTTTAAAGTGAATTCGCCGCCGGTAACTTGTCCCGGTTTTTCGATTAAACGCATGAGGGAAAAAGAAGTTACGGATTTTCCGCATCCTGATTCGCCAACGATACCCATCGTTTCGCGTTGATTGATCTCATATGAAATTTTGTTTACGGCGCGAAAAGGCCCGGACTTCAGGAAAAACGTCGTTTCTAAATCTTTAACTTGAACAACAGGGTTCACGCGGTAACTCCTTCAAAACTGTGAAAAGGTGTACAAGATGCCGTGCGAAAAACCACTAACTTACGCAAGGCATCACACATTTTCAATGGAGTTATTTCGCACCAGTAATTTGTTCAAAGCGTGGGATAGAATTTTTGCAAAAGCATCTGAAAGTTTATCAGAAAGTGTAGGCTTACTTTCGTAAGAAATGCGGATGATTTGCTGATCTTTGCTGCGTGAAAAAATGTAATCATCGCTCGTTCTGATTTCATCGACCAAACCAAGGCTTAATGCTTTTTCGCCGTACCAAAATTCGCCCGTAGCAACCTTTGTCAAATCCAGTTGAGTTCGGTATTTCCCTACGAATGTCTTAAACATATCGTGAGTTAACTCGAGTTGTTCTCTAAATTTTGCTTCGCCTTTTTCTGTGATTTCTCCGAACAGGCTGACGGTGCGTTTGTAGTCGCCAGCCGTGTATTCTTTATAATCGACGTCGTGCTTTTTCAGCAATCTGTTGAAGTTTGGAACTTGGGCCACAACACCGATGGAACCGATCAAAGCGAAAGGGGCTGAGATAATTTTGTTAGCGGTGCAGGCCATAAGGTAACCACCACTCGCAGCCACTTGATCCACACAAACGGTCAAAGGGACACCAGCTGAGCGAATTCTAAGCAGTTGAGCCGCAGCCAAACCGTAGCTGTTCACCAGGCCTCCGGGGCTTTCAACACGGACAACCACTTCATCGTTTGGAGTTGCAACACCAAGAACGGTGGAAATTTCTTCGCGTAAGTGTTCAGTAGCAGAGGCTTTGATGTCGCCTTTCAAAAAATCGAGAACAAAAATGCGGGACTTGTAGTAAGTTCCTTCTTCGATGGCCTTTGCTTTTTCTTTTTCTTCAGCCTTTTTCTTTTTCTTTTCTAATTTGACTTGATGTTTGCCTTTTAAGACATGACCTAATATTTCAACATGATCATTCAAAGTTTCATGTAACAATTCAATTTTAAAAGACTTCTGATCTTTCGCTTTCGCAATGAGAATTCCAACGGCCGCTAAAATGGCTACTACTGCCAGAATAATGATTAAAGTCTGTCCGAAAAAAAGTAATAGATTTTGAAGTATTTCCATAAGTTACGTGAGGCTAGCCCAAAATTAAACAGCAGTAAAGACAAAGGTCGTGATTTGGTCCAATTTATTAAAATCTCAGAGAAGTAATATAGTGAAGTGTCACCCGGCCGAAGTATAATTTTAGATGTGAAAAGAAGTCTGTTATTACTGCCGATTTTGATTGGAGCCGTCGCTGTTCATGCTGAAGAGCTCGATCAGGATTTGGCCAATTCGCTGAAAATAGAAGCAAACCACAATGTGAAGCGCTTGAAGAGTTTCCGGACAGAAATTAATAACAATAAAGTTTTTGATGAACAGCGAGAAGTTGGTCTCGCTGAATTTCTTGAAGACCAAGAGAAGTGGGATCTCTTGCGGGACCGTGGTCTGCAGGATTACCGCAAACAAAAAAGGTCCGTCGGTTCTCCTGAAGAGGGCGGCCCGGAGTATCTTGAGTACCTGGAAGAAAAAGAGTCTCAAGAAGCGCGCTACGAAAGAAGTCGTCAGATTCACGTACGCACACGTGAAACAGTGCTGAGCTCTCAGGATTCGTCTATATCTTCGCTAGAAGCAGAAGAGCTTGGTCTTTATTCAGAACGGCCGCGTTACGATTTAAGAAAGCGCAGTCGCAACAAATGGGCAAATGCAACAGGCAGCGGGAAATCAGGCGGCTACAGTGGCGGAAGTTCGCCTAGCTTTGATCAATCGAATATTCCTCCTGCAAATGATTTCGTTCCGGCTCCTGAGTTTCCACCTGCGCCTCCTGCATTCGATGCCGGCGATGGAATGGATTTTACTCCGGCTCCGACTTTTGATCCTAATACAGGGATGCCGCTGGACAACTCTCAACAGCCGGAAATTAACATTCCGCCTCCACCGACTCCTACAGAATTTGATTTCTAATCTTTAGTTTGCTTTTAACAGGTCATCGGTCGTTAAGCCGGTGAGTGCATGTATTTTTTTGAAAGCATAGAATATTAAAGAAGCTAAAAAAATCATAGACGGAACTAAAATGACAACCAGCGAATACAAAGTCATTTGGCTTAATTGTTCGTTGAGAACCTCCTGCTTCTGTAACTCAGAAAGTGTGTCTGCAAGAGGTGTAAAAATATAGATTGCCAAGAAGAAATTTAAGGCGGCACTTAACAAAAAAGACACCGATAATAACTTCGTTAAATGGCGCATAAGTGCGCCGAAGTTTTGTTTTTTTTCGTCGGTGTTAAGGCGCTCTTCAACTTTGTCTGTGTGAAAGGTTGTCGGGTTCAGAAATAAAGTTTGAAAAAATGGCGATTTGGTAAAGCTTGATCCGAATACGAACGCGCCGATTAAAAGCGGGAAGGCCGCTTCTTTAATTGCAAACCAAAGGCCACCTAAAGTCAGCAAAGTAAAAATTCCAGAAATCAAAACGTTAAGAAGTCCAAGAAGTGATACAAAATCCACTTTCTTATCTTTCACCAATGACTTAATCGAAAAAAACAACGGAAAGCTCAAAGCCACGACAACTGCGACTTTAGCATCCAGTCCGTACTTGTGACCCTTATTCAATATTACGACAGGAATAAGAATATTAAAAAGAATATGGGAAAAACTATTTTGTTGTTTTTGCATCGAATGAACCTTTTGAGCGGCCCCAGTGGGCTGCAATGAAATCTGCCATGTGCTGTATCACCAGTTTATTCCCGATTTCACCGAGATGACAACTATCATCTATAAACATTTCTCTTTCTTCGCCTATTATCACGTCATTTAAATCAAAGTGTCTCGTAAGAGTTTTAGCGACTTCTTTGCTGGCAATTCGCAACTGCATATGTTTGTTAATAGGCCATTTGCCCGGTTTGTAACAGCACTTAAGTTCATTCTCGGTCAATTTTTTGCCCGGAGATGAATATTGGCTGGGTTGCAAGAACGAAAAAAACGGCATCTTTTTGCTATCAGCCAAAATGTGTTGCATTTTTAAATACCTGGCCCAGATTGCAACTTCTTCTTTACCGGAATCACTGCGTGGAAAACTGTTTTTGCCATGGCCAACCGCCATAAAACGCTCCGTTTGATGGTTCAAATACTGCTCTGCAGTCCGCGTGGCTAAAAAAAGTGTAGAACTGTATTTCAATAGGAGATTTTTCCGGAAAACATCGCTCCAATTGGTTAGTTGAGTCCGGATGAAAAAATACTTTTTTGTGGAGCGGTCGAGCTCTTCATCGTAAGAAAAAGGAAACGGCGAATCCCCCGGGAATTCGATCGGAAACTCGGGGCCGGGAATGAGGGTGATTTCGTTCCAGCCATCAATTTGAATGGCCATATCCAACTGCTCGAAAAAAAACGAGAAAACTATAAATTGCTGCGGCTGCTTGTATCCACCAATGGCAAAATTTACGATTTTAATGTTCTTCCCTCGGAGAGCAGGGATTCTTTCTTGCAACTGCTGGCTTATAATAGCCCGAT
Source organism: Pseudobdellovibrio sp. (assembly GCA_025449725.1). Taxonomy (GTDB): domain Bacteria; phylum Bdellovibrionota; class Bdellovibrionia; order Bdellovibrionales; family Bdellovibrionaceae; genus Pseudobdellovibrio. The sequence continues at coordinate 3,277 of JANWIU010000032.1, read as the reverse complement.
AGTTTATTAATTTTTCGGCCATAGAAGACCCAAATAGTCCTATATAGAAGTCGTTTGCTTCTTTTTTTAGAGGGAAATCATACTGAGTGGGAATTCCGTAATTGTTTCCGCTTTGAGAAGTGTATCCGAAGTACGGGTTGCTTTTGGTATCGTAGAGCAAATTATGTAGGGCTTTGTCAGGGCCGCTAAATTTTTGAAGGCTATTGTAATACTCTTCAAAAGTCGAATGGCTGCCCAATAAGGACTTCGCTTTAATGCAGATGTGGCCGGCAGTCTCTAATACAACTAGGGTAAATACCAAGCCGATAAGTATCGTTGCAAATGTCTTCGGTTTAAATTTGTGCGAGGGGAGATGGTCGGGCATTCCAAAACCTTATCTGGAATGGATTTTTTGAGCAAGAGATTATAAAAATCTGATTATGCAAATTATGCAAAAAGCCTGTTATTTTCCGGCGAAAAAGCATATGGTGCTTTTATGAAGATATTTATTTTTCTGATTTTTTTAAGTTCCGCAGGTATTTGTGCAGAAAGAATAGTTACTCCGTCACTTTCCGACGTGCAAAACTTCATTGTCAAAAAGCAAACAGATGTAGGTGCTGATGCCGTTTTAGTCATCTTTGATTTTGATAACACGCTGATGGCTATGAACAACGATATTGGAAGCGATCAATGGTATCAGTGGCAGTCTTCCGTTATAAAAAGCGGGGATAAAAAGCAAATGATGGCAGAAAGTCGCGGCGAACTTTTTGATTTGCATTACAAACTGTTTGCACTCGGTGAAATGCATCTTGTAGAGAGTCAGACAGCAAAAATCGTTAAAGACATTCAGGATATGAAGATAAAGTCTTTCATTCTGACCTCGCGCGGGTCAGAACTTCGAAATGATACTGAAATCGAACTTGACCGTGCGGGATTGGATTTTTCTGCTTCGGCACCGGGACCGATAGATGGCTATCCGGGAAGATTCGTGCCGGAAGAAGTTGAAGGAGCCAGGCCGGTCAGCTATCAAAAGGGTATCTTGATGGGATCTGGGCAAAATAAAGGATTATTGCTGAAAGCCTTTCTTAAAAAGCTCGGACTACAATATAAATCCATTATCGTTGTTGATGACACCTTGAAAAATATTGAAAATATCGAAGCTCAGTATCAGAACGACAAAACCGTTACACTGTTTCACTATACGCATGAAGAAGCGCGGGTAAAAAAATTTGAAACTGATAAAAAACAGGTTTGGAAGGAATGGAAGGCTTTAAAACCTGTGTTGGAACTTTATAAAAAGCAAAACCAAAAGTTTGCTAATTAAAAACGGGGGGCGGTATGCCTGAGTTGCCGGAAGTAGAAGTCGTTTGTCGCGAACTTTCTGAAATGATTCCTAAAAATAAAGTGATTACAAAATGGAATTTTTTCCGCAAGGACCTTCGGTTTAAGATTCCTCAAAAAAAGCTTCAAGGATTGCTTGGGCAGCCCATATCCGCCGTTAGGCGGCGGGCTAAGTACATTCTTTTTGAGCTGAGGGACCATCTGATTATCTCCCACTTGGGTATGACGGGTTCATGGCGAAAGGCCCGAAATAAAGCGGATCAAATGAAGCATGATCACCTTAGCTTTGAATTGAGTGATGGCAGTCACTTCATTTTTAATGACCCACGTAGGTTTGGTTTTGTTGAAGTCATAGAAAAAGAAAAGTTAGCGCAGCGTTTTTCAGGGCTGGGGGTAGAGCCGTTAGAGGATAAAACTGACTTTGCTTTACTTACAAAGAGGTTCAGAAGTTTAAAGGCGCCTATAAAAACAGCGCTTATGAATCAAAAGTTAATAGTAGGGGTAGGAAATATTTACGCGTCTGAGATCCTGTTTGCTTCACGAGTTTCACCATTAAAGATGGCAGGGAGACTGCCGGCCGATCGGTACGGATTGATATGGAAACACACCCGGGAAATATTAACTAAGGCGATCACAAAAGGCGGCTCCACAATCGAAAATTACAAGAGCGCCACGGGTGAAGCGGGTGGGTTTCAAACGGAGTTCTTTGTGTATGGCCGCGAACACGAGCTGTGTCGAATTTGTCACAATCCGATCAAAATGAAAGTGATGGCAGGTCGAAGCACCTTTTGGTGTCCAAGTTGTCAAAAGTAATAAAAAATTTTGAAAAACAGGTTGGACAAAGAAAAAAAATTATGACATTTTGACAAACGCAACAATAACCATTTATTCGAGAGGATTAAAAAATGAAAAAATTAGTATTGGCTTCTGCTGCACTTGCGTTGGTATTAACTACAGGTTTCACTTGCTCTAAAAACGCTCCTGAGCAAGCTGCTACAACTGCTCCTGCTGAACAAGCTCCAATGGCTGCTCCAGCACCAGCTCCAGCTTCAGGTGATGCAACTGCTCCGGCTCCTGCTGCAGCTCCTGCAACTGAAACTAAGTAAGACACTTTTTTGAATTTATTCAAGCGAAGCCCGGCTAGTTTTTAGCTGGGCTTTTTTTTTGCTTCTAGAGTTTTTGCTCGACTTGCCAGTCACTAATGATCGTGCTCAAATTAAGTAATCATTCTTATAAGGAGCATCTTGTGAACTCATTTTTAGCGGACTGGAGCGGTTTTTTTTATAACTCAGGTTGTACGGGCCTATGCATTTTAGGTTCAATCCTCCTCCTTCTGTTCATCGGTTTCTTTGATTTACCATTGCTTGTTTGGGCTATTGCCGGCCTGGTGATCCTACTGGGATTCGCAGCTCCGGTGTGGTTGTTGGGATTGTTCGCTGCCATAATGCTTTTGTTCCTCATTGTGCCGGTGAGACGAATCGTTGTTTCTCAGATGGTCATGAAAGTGATGCAAAAGCTGGGAGTTGTTCCACAAATTTCAGCAACTGAGCGTACGGCGCTTGAGGCCGGTGTTGTTTGGATTGAAAAAGACTTGTTCTCCGGAAAACCAGATTTCGCAAAAATCTTACAAGAGCCTTATGCAAAACTGACTGCTGAAGAAAAAGCCTTTATTGATGGGCCTGTTGAAGAATTATGCAAAATTTGCGAACCCTGGAAGATTTGGAAAAATCGCGAAGTACCTGCGAATGTTTGGCAATACGTAAAAGACAAAGGCTTTTTAGGAATGATTATTCCAAAAGAGTACGGCGGCCTCGGCTTTTCAGCGATGGCGCACTCTGAAGTTGTCATGAAAGTGGCGTCACGCTCTTTGCCAACCTCTATTTCGGTTATGGTACCGAACTCTTTAGGCCCTGCTGAGCTGTTAATTCATTACGGTACAGACGAACAGAAAAAACAT
>JANWIU010000031.1 GCA_025449725.1 Pseudobdellovibrio sp. | reverse complement strand
CGCGCTTCATCAACAACATCGCCACTTGGTAACAATTCATTTTGAAAAGCTAAAACAACATTTCCGCGCGTCAGTAAAAATGCAGAATAAAAATAGGGGCGGCCTTTTTTTGCTTTATTTTTTTCGAACCCGCCAACCAGCACATGAATGCCAGGAGGAATCGCTTTAACAAGGCTCTGCAGCGCTTTTAACTGCTGATCGACGATTGCAGCGCGCTCCAACAAATCAAAGGGATGGTAACCGAATAAAGAGGCCTCAGGAAATATAACGAGCTCCGCCTTCTTTTCTAAAGCGCGGTTAGCATAACGGACTATTTTATTTTTATTATTTTCAAAATCGCCTAAGACAGGATTAATTTGGGCAAGGGCAATTCTCATGGGTTTCCTCGTTCGATTCAATGAGAATACGCCCGGTGAAGCCATCTTGGTAGCCATGTTTGAATAAAATTTTCACTTCAGGAAACTTCCAGCAGTAGTAGCCGTCACCAAAGTCGAAATCAGCAAGCCAAAGACCTTTTGGCTTTGCTCCCAGTCTTTCTAACTTGCTTTGCCATTTACTGATGATGTCATTGATCTGTTCTTGTAACTCAACGGCTCTATCCGATTTTTTATCAGGCAAAGCATTTATGCAGGCCATTAAATATTTCACCGCTTTAGCAGATTCATCAGTTAAACGATAAATCAGCGGCAACATGTTTTGCGCTTCTTGCAATGTGAAATAACGATGAGAATTTTGACTGATGATTTCGATCAAAGCGCATTCCTTTGTAAGAAACCTGTTATAAGAATTTTTTGTGAAAAGATTCAATTCAGAAATGTTCGGTGTGTAGAAAATTTAGATCGCGCAAAGCGTTGCCAATACTCGTCTTATCAGTCTGAATTTGAGTAATTTAACAGCTGTCCGCCGAAGAAAACGATAATCGCCACGATCATTCCACCGATGAGTAGCCACTTAAATAAACTTCCGAAACTAAATCCTGATTCTTTGTCTTTTATTTCAGCATCTGGCTTGCGTTCAGGAGGTGTAAAAGCCTTTCTGTAAGGGCCCGAGCCGCCTTCTTCAGCATCTATTTTCAGCACTGTGCTTGTAGGCTTTCTAGCGCTACTAAAACGCTTTTGTGTTTTTTCAATTTCTTGCAAGGCTTTGCCGCCAATGGCCCTGTAATCATCAGCATAACCGATAACAGTACGTCTCGGCCGGCGGCGCTTCTTCTTTTCGCTGTCACCGCTGCTATCCCCTTCGTCGTCGATAATTCTAGATTTGCTGTCATCTTCTCCGATGCCGCTATCAAGTGTTCCTATACCCGGCCCGGCCCGCTGAACTTCAGGCCTTTTACTGCCTGAACCCGAACCCTTGCCGCTTCTGCCCGCCACATTTGATCCATCACTGGTGTCATCAACCGATCCATTTTTACTGCGGTCAGCATTTGCGGCTGAGTTACTTCCTCCGCCCTTGCGGTCGTCGCTGCTGTTTCCGTTTCTACCATTCGCACTTTGTGAATTGTTTCCACTACTGCCACTACCACCACTACTGCCACCGCCACCGGAAGGCGGTCGCCCACCATCAAAACTGAAAGCTTCAAATTGAGTGTCGCACTTTTTACCTGACCCACTCATATGTTTTTTTAAATCCGTGTTTTGAACTCCTAAAGTCGGGAGCTCTCCGTATTCCATCAAACAGACAAAGTATTTTCCGATGTAATCCTGAATTCCGCTATCGATTGTCTTGAAGATTTTCATCGATCCCAAAACTAATCCGACCAATACAACCAGCAAAAGGACGTATTCAACCACGGCCTGGCCTGATCTTGATTTACGGAGATCATAAAAATAGGATTTCTGGTCTTGTTTCACCACCTTACTTATCGGAAGATATGGAAATAGTCTTATGGTGAAACATTACAAAATTCCTATTGTTGCCATGCTGCTGAATCTGACCTGTCTCAGTTTGAGTCATGGGCAACAACCTCCAGCTCCTACAGGCAGCACCTTAAGTCCAGGCCCGGTTCCGGCGGCACCTGCAGCTCCGGCTGCTCAAGCGCCGGCACCTGCTCCCGCAGCACCCGCACCTGCCCCGGCGGCTGCACCGGCACCGGCTGCAACAGTTCCTTCAACTACAGGCGGAGCCGCCACAAATATTTTAAGTCCTCCGGGAACTTTAGATCCGAATGCGATTTTAAATATTGATAAAGCAACAGGTGGAAAATTCGAAGAACATCAGTCTATTTGCCGAAGCAAGGAATATGACAAGCTTCAATACCAATCGCTGGAACTTTTCAGCGCAAAGTTGACCTCACTGACAGAGCAAACTGATGCCGCAATCAGCTCGGAATCTTCTGATGTGAAAGCCTCATTTATTCTACTGGCAGAACTGTTAGAAACCCAAAGTATGAAGAATTTTGAAAGACTGATTTCTTCATTGCGGAAAAAAAAGCTGAGCACCAGCGATCTAAACCGGCTTAATGCATTTTCAGCTTACGGTAAAAGAAACTATCGTGAAGCGATTTCTCATTTGCAAAAAGTAATTGATGACGAAAAAAGTTCGATGGATGAGTTTTCTCTGAAAACAATGGCAGAAATTTATGCCAAAGAACAAAACTATTACGAAGCCAGTGCGATTTACGAAGATCTCAACAAGATGAGAAAAGATCGCTATCTGCGCGAGCTCTGTGAGTCTATGGTTTTAAATGCATTAAATGCCGACGGAGAAAGCGTATGCTTGACAGCCGCTACCAAATATCCGGGCGATCCGTTTCCTCTGATTTTTGCGGGCATCACGTATCGTGAAAGAGAGAATTTAAAAAGAGCACGCGATCTTTTTAGAAGAGCAAATAACGTCAAAGCCACCGAAATGGGGAATGTTTGTATCGCTGAAATCGCAATCATGGAAAACAAAGTGGATGAGGCTGTAAAATATTTTAAATTAAGCGTAGACCAAAGCCCGCGCTCGGCTCGCGCCGTTTTAGGACTGGCTTGGGCTCAGATCAAGGCTTTAAATTATAACGAGGCGTGGGCAACGTTTAAACAAGCCTGCAAGCTGAATCCACGATACGAAGTTGAAGTCCGAAAAGCCTATAAAAAACTGAACGACGACAAAATTCCCGAAGCTGAAAAATTTATGAAGCTATCAAGCAGTTGTGGCTTGTAAATTAACAGAGCAGCTGCGGCTTGTGATCAATAGAGCAGCTGCGGCCTGTGACATGATCCCTAAGTTGTTTGGTAAAAATCTTTTAAAGAATTTTGAATAGAATCAATAAGCGTCATTTTAAATTTCAGCTGATCAGCAGATTTACTGTCCAATGCAGAATCACTGGTAACTGTAACAATGACGTTCTTAGGAGACGTGCGCACAATTCTAAAGTCTACAGCCTGGGCACCCTGATTTAATAAATCCTGCATCAGCACCAGCCCGGAAGAAACAAACGGACCCTCAAAAACATAAAGCTTTTTGTGCAGGGCCACTTTGTTTTGGCTCAAGTAGCACGGCAACAACTGTGGCTGAAGATTTTCAATCAATTGCATATCCAGAATTTGCGATTTTAAAAGTGAAATCGCGCTTTCCTGCACGACTTTTAAAACCATCGTGTCTCGCATGAGCAAAATTAACTGGGCTGTATTTCCGCAAGGGCTTAGTTCAAAATCCTTGCATCCGTCGTTATCCACAAACTGATTAACGAGTGAAAGTCCTGCTCCGTAAGAAGAAAGATCAAAGGAAAGTAAATGATTATATTGATTCAACGATTTCTCCGATGAGGTCGTATTCCATGCTGTCCGTGATCTTCACGCGAACAAACTGACCAATGCTGGCTTGACCATCATTGATTAACACCACACCGTCAATTTCAGGCGCTTGCTGTGACATACGGCCTTGTAAAAGTAAATCAGTCTCATCACTTAAACCTTCGACTACAACTTCAAGTGTTTTTCCGATGAAGGCTTTGTGTTTATCGCGAGAGATATTCTGTTGTACTTCCATAACCGCTTCGTAACGTCGTTGTTTTGTTTCGTCATCAACCTGCTGATCCATTTTGCCACCCGGAGTATTTTCCTCTGGTGAATATTGGAAACAACCTACGCGGTCAAACTTCTGTTCAGCGATAAATTGTAACAGCTCTTCGAAGTTTTCTTCTGTCTCGCCCGGAAAGCCCACTATAAATTGAGTTCTGATAACCGCTTCCGGAATCTCTTTTCTGATAAGATTCAGGGCTTCAACGATTTCGGCTCTGGTCATTTTGCGATTCATGCGCTTTAGCACATTGTCGTTAACGTGCTGTAACGGCATATCGAAATACTTTACAAATTTATCGTTGTTCTTAATTAAATCAATCATCTCAGGAGTAATTCCATCCGGATATAAATACAGCAATCGAATCCACTTAATGCCGTCAATAGCTGCCAGCTGTCTCAATAGTTCAACAGGGGCTTCTTTAGCTTCGGCATTTTTTCGGCGTAAATCCCATCCGTAATCAGTGAAATCATGACTGATAATAATCAGCTCTTTAACTCCGCCTGCGGCTAACAGCTTTGCTTCGTTTACAATGTTCTGCAATGTGCGCGACTGTAAATTACCGCGAATCAATGGAATCGCACAAAATGCACAACGCTTCATGCACCCTTCAGAAATCTTCAAATAGGCGCGATGCCCCGGCTGCGAATTCACGCGCGGAGTATCAGTTTCTTGCAAGTAAGTCGGCAAGTTGAAGTAGGTTTTGCGCTTTTCCCCTTCATCATTGGCTTTTAAAATTTTTGCAATGTTTTGAAACTCGCCCGAACCTACAAATAAATCCGCTTCAGGCAAACCTTCAACCAAGTCATCTTTATATCGTTGAGTTAAACAACCGGCGACAACAACCTTTTTTATTTTGCCCTGCTCTTTTAGCTGAGCCATGTCTAATATACGCTGAATCGATTCCTTTTTTGAATCTTCAATAAAGCCACAGGTGTTAACGACAACCGTATCAGCTTCTTCAGCATCAGCAACCACGCTGAAACCGTCTTTCATCAGAGTGCCGGCCATGATTTCACTATCAACCAGATTCTTAGGACAACCTAAACTGATGAAATGAACTTTTTTGTTTTTAGTTTCTTCAGTTTGGGACTTCATTCTGTAATAACCTCGTCAGTTTTTAAGCGCGCATAAAGAAATGCGTCTT
>JANWIU010000030.1 GCA_025449725.1 Pseudobdellovibrio sp. | reverse complement strand
GTGCCTTCAAAAATCGGAATGGCAGGATTTAAAGTTTCAAAATCAAGGAACACCAACGGAAACTTCCATTTCGTCATTTCACTTTTTACATATTCTTTATCGACATGACGTACCCCGGTTTTTAATACCTCCAGGCACTGCTGTTCTTTTTCACTCAAAGCTTCCGCAGGAATTGCATGGAGATCTAAAATACCCTTTTCAAAAAGTTCCCATCTCTTTGTATACATGCCGGGTAAATCAAACACGTTCGGCTTCGGCCACGCCTTTGCCCCCCAGCAGTGATCCATAAACTGACAATCTCTCGGCACACTACAATGTTTACCCACTTCTACCTGAGGGGCCTCATCAGATCTTAACGCTTGAAAGATATTATTAAGTTTTGGCGAGATCGAGGTATGAAGCGATCGCAGTTTTTCCGTCACTTCTTCCTGAATAAATAAATTTGAAAGATCAGGGTATTTACACAAATTATTCAAATGCATGATCGAAATTTTTTCGATCGGCAGCCCTGCATTCGCCATGATCCAAACCTGAAGGCCCACGTCATCCAGATGTTCATCTTTAACTTTAGTAGATGATTTAACTTCAATCACAGACCAACGCTGAGTCAGCGGATTATATTCGATCACGTCGGCCCGAGCGTAGCAGCCCTTATACTCAAAAGCCGCTTCAAAAATAACCGGAGTATGCTGTGCTAATAATTCTCGTGTCTTTTGCAATGATCCTATAAAATCGAATGCTGCGTTTTCAACAAGAACTCCTTGCGGAAAGCGCTTTCTGGCTTCTACCGTCACCGCATTACCCTGGTCGAACAACGACTGTAGTTCCGCAGATACCGGTGGGATCAGGGATTTTTGATGAACACTTAAATAAATGTTCTTTAAGCACTGGTACCCTTGCATGATTTTAGTTTTGCTGATCAGGCTGGGAATTTTTTTTGGCACTTGCATCATGGCTGTAAATGTACTTAAAATTTGACGGCTTGACTATAACAAAACACAATACTGTTATGGATGAGTCAACAACCGTTTCTTCATTAAAAAACGCTGTAAAGAAATTCTGTGACGACCGCGACTGGGGCCAGTTTCATGGCTTAAAAGATTTAGCGATCGGCACTTCAACAGAAGCCAATGAACTGCTGGAGCTTTTCCGGTTTAAGACCGATTCTGAAATTATACAAAAAATGAACGACCCGGTTTTTAAAGCCCGGGTCGAACAAGAATTATCTGACGTATTGTTTTTTGTTTTACGTATTTCCCAAATGAATAATTTGGATCTGACCCAGGCGTTTATCCACAAGATGCAATCCAACTCTGAAAAGTATCCTGTGGAGACAGCCCGGTCTTCCAATAAAAAGTACAACGAATAAAATTTAGGATGCTACAGAATCAGCAACCATTGGGTCCGTTCCGGATTCCAGCGGCTCTGCATTGTAGACATGTTTCTTCAGACTTTGTTTAAGTCCTTCATGGGAGCGTCTTCTTGATTTAAATTTTTCTAGTCGTCTCCGTACCTGTTCAATTAATTTGACGGTTACCAGATGTAAGTCTTCAGCAGCCGCAGCACTAAAAAAGGGACCATAGAATGATCCTACCTGCAACGTGCCCTTCACCACTTTATCTTTCAAAGTAAAGTGGGCCTTCGCAGTGGCTCCGCCTGGAAGTTCTTGTTGAACAACTGAAAGTGCATCTTCAATGTATTCTCTAGTTGCCTGGGAGGGGTGAAAATTATGATATTGAACAGTAAAATTAGATGTTGGCATAAATGTACCTTTCTCGTACCGAAAACGACCAATTATTTAAATTAACTATTTTAGAAAGATTTGAAGAGCTACCCGCTCGTCTTGAGTTTGACGAGAAGGAATTCTGAAGGATTTTTTAAGATTCTAATAGCATTTACTTGCATAATAGTGACTCCTTCTTATCTCTATTTTGATACCGAAGTAAAAATTGTCAAGATGACAAAGGTACAGAACGCCACTTATATGATTTTATTGCGTTTTTTTAATTAAAAAATCGCCGCAAAATAAACATCGCTTTTTTCTATTATAAAAATAATTTATTGGATTATGGAAAGTAAAGTCACTTGTTATTTAATAACTTCCCAAAAACTACCCGTCGCTGTATCGCTGACTGTAATGTTCATTTCAGTTAGTTTTTTTCTGCACTCATCGGCTTTTGCAAAATCTTTAGCGTCACGGGCTTTCGCACGCTCCGCTACCAACACATCAATATCTTCCCGCTTGTGGCCCAACTGAACCAGCAACCGGCTATCCAGCTCATATAAAAATTTTTCAGGCGATTCCTGAAACAAACTTAAAACGCTGCCGAATTTCTTCATCAGCTCTAAAAATTGTTCGCACTGGCTGACCACTTGCGGATTGACCTTCATTCCGCGGCGAATACGCGAATTGAATTTACGAATGGTTTCAAAAACAGTTGCAAATGCAGATGGTGTACCGAAATCATCATTCAATGAATCCGTGATTTGCTTCCATACGACATCCAGTTCCGCTTTGTATTTCTCGTCTAAAACGGCCTTCATTGAGCTGTCTGAATTTTTAACGTTTTCAGCAAGGGCCATCGCAGAATAAAATTTGGCAAGCCCTGCATAGGCCTGGTTGGTTGTGTCTTCGCTGAAGTCGGCCACCGTTCTATAATGAACTGACAGCACCATCCACTTGTAGACTTCCGGGTGGTGTTTATTCGAAAACTCGCGCATGTTAATAACGTTTCCTAACGACTTCGACATTTTTGCGCCACCGAAGTTAAACATGTTCCAGTGAATCCAGTATTTTGCCAAATCATGCCCACTGCAGCTTTCGCTCTGGGCAATTTCATTTTCATGGTGAGGAAACATCAAATCAAGGCCACCACCATGAATATCAATCTGATCGCCGAAAATTCCACGAACCATGGCCGAACATTCAATATGCCAACCCGGGCGGCCTTTGCCCCACGGCGAATCCCAGCTAAGCGGTTCGCCCTCTTTGTTTCCCTTCCATAATGCAAAATCCATTGGTGATTTTTTAGAAGTTTCCACTTCAATACGGACACCTTCTTTTAATTCGTCCACTTTTCGGTTCGATAATTTGCCGTATTGAGGAAACTGTGCAATTTCAAAATTCACATCCTGGCCGGCAACATAAGCTTTCTTTTTTTCTACCAGATCTGAAACCATCGAAATGATTTCAGGCATATAGTCACTGACTTTCGGACTTTCATCATGCAAACGTAATCCGAGAATTTTAAAATCCTTTTTGTATTCCTCAATAAAAGTCGAAGAGACTTCCAAAGCGGATTTACCGTCGCGATTAGCGCGGTTTAAGATTTTATCGTCTACATCTGTAAAGTTCTGGGCGAACTTCACCTTGTAACCCAAATGCTCAAGCCAGTTTCTGATAAAATTGAATACGACCGGTCCGCGAAAGTTCCCGACGTGAAGGTAGTCGTAAACGGTTGGTCCGCATACGTAAATAGCAACCTGGCCTTCCTTGTAGGGCTTAAATTCTTCAATTTTGCGTGTCACGGTGTTATGAACTTTCAGCATACCGAATTACCTTATCCTATTTTACTTTTGCCAGTGCTTTTTCAGCGCGTTTTAGAATGGAACTCTTATTCATCAACGGAACTAAAATTTTTAATTCTGCTCCATGCGGTTTGCCGATCAACGCAATTCGAATCGGGAAAAATAAATTTTTTCCTTTTTGGCCCGATTTATTTTTAACTTCATCCTGTATTCGCAGGAAGTCAGCTTCATTGAAGGTCTCACCGGCATGAGCCGCCACACAATCCTTCCACGCTTCTAACACGGCTTTTGATGTTGGCCAGGCCAGCGCTTCGTCGCTTTCAGCGAAGATTTCATATTTTGAATCATCCAGCGGGGTATACAAGGTCACTGCATCTGTCAGAATTTCCATGTAAGGTTTAAAAATTTCTACCGACTGCATTTGCCAGTTCAAATCTGCCGGCAAGTTTAAACCCGCCTGTTTTAAAAACGGAGAAATCAGATTGTAAATGTCAGCGTTCGGAAGCGACCGCAAATGCTGGGCATTAACCCACTTCAACTTAACCCGATCAAAAACCGCTCCTGCCGAATGAACACGGTCCAAAGAAAATTGCTCGACCATTTCCTGCATCGGCATGATTTCTTTTTGCTCAGGGTGAGACCAGCCTAATAAGGCCAAATAATTATTCATGGCTTCCGGCAAGTACCCGTCTTTCATAAATTGATCGCAAGCAACGGCCCCTTTGCGTTTTGATAATTTTTGGCGATCATCATCTAAAATTAATGAGATGTGACCGAACTCCGGCGTCTTCCAGCCCATGGCCTCAAAAATCATCAATTGGCGAAGGGTATTCGGCAGATGCTCTTCCGCACGAAGTACGTGAGAAATTTTCATCTGGTAATCATCTACTACGCAACAGAAGTTATAAACCGGCATTCCGTCCGATCTTAATAAAACAAAGTCGCCGATCATGTCGGAAGGAAAGCGCACTTCTCCCCTGATGAGATCTTTTAAAATATAATCTTTGCGTAAGTGCCGGGTTTTAAATCGCACGACTGCTTTATCGCCCGCGCTGATTTTTTTCAAAGCGTCCGCCACGGTGCCGTTTTCCCACGGCGATTCAACATGCCCTTGGTGGCCGTCTGCTTTTACTTTTTCACGCGCGGCATCCAGCTCTTCGTCCGTCATAAAGCAATAGTACGCTTTGCCGTCGGCCAATAATTTTTCTGCTGCTTCTTTATAATTTTTAAGCCGTTCGCTTTGTTTGTAAGGACCGTAAGGTCCCATATCTTTCAAGGTTTCAGGGTGCGGGCCTTCGTCCCAATTGAGACCTAACCACTTCAAGTCGGCCACCATCATTTTTAAAGATTCTTCAGTTGAACGTTCCTGATCGGTGTCTTCAATTCGCAAAATAAATTTTCCGCCGTTACGTTTGGCGTATAAGTAATTGAACAAAGCAGATCTGGCGCCACCGACGTGCAAGTAACCGGTTGGGCTTGGTGCGAATCTCACGCGAATTTCAGACATGATTACCCCTACTATGAAATTTAGTCTTCGACTAAAAAAAAAGCTCAGTTTTTGACTGAGCTTTCGATACTGGCATATTTTAGAGGTTTTTTTAAGGCTTATTGCACGCCGAAGATGGCTTTGATCTCTTGGTCAGAATTCACCATATCTTTAACTTCTGGAGCTAGGTTCAATTCTTTCAAAAGTAAGTTTTTAGCGGTATCGAGCATCTTCTTTTCACCGAAGCTCAGCTCTTTATCTACTTTTAGAACATATAAATCGCGCAAAACCTCGGCAATTTCAAAAACAGAGCCGGTTTTGATTTTTTCCATGTAATCGCGATAACGGCGATTCCATGTTTGCGTATCAATTTTAACATCTTTTTCTTTTAAGATTTCGACCACTTTAATGGCTTCTTCCTTTGAAATAAGAGGGCGCAAACCTATTTTTACGATATTAGCTGCCGGAATCATAATTTTCATTCCGGTTTCAAGAATTTGAACTGAATAAAACTCGTGATTGGTGCCCAATATTTCTTTAGTTTCGATCGACGCTATCCGGCCCACACCGTGACCTGGATAAACTGCATGATCTCCAACCTTGAATTGTGACATTCACTCCCACCTTCTCTACCCCATAGGACAGACGACTAAGCTCGGATGTTATAACACTTTTGACACCCTCCATCAAATTTATTGCATAAAAAAAGCCCTCTTTGTAAAAGCTTCACAAAGAGGGCTTTAAAACGAATACGCAACATTTGACGCACCAACTTTGTAGTGCCTGGCACCTTTTTTCGGGGCCTGCACCCTTAATTCGTTTTAACGAAAAAAAAGTGCCAGCTACTTTTCTTAGTGAACTGAAACAACTAAGGCAAATGGTTGTTTGCCGTTTTTGCCCATTGGTACGTTAACACCGTTAACCAAGATTCTCACCGAACCGGCTGTCGTTACTTCTTGAACAAATGAATGGTTATTTACCGAATCATGGTTCGCAAGAACGCGGCCGTTAGGCAAATGAACAGCGAAGTCGATGTCATTAACTAATGCCTTGCTGGCATTTGTAGACCCCGGAGCATCCGTCCAAACGATATTGGCAACGAATTTTCCTGCCGGAACATCGAATGTGAAAACTTTTGTTTCTCCTGTTGCAACAGCTGAAGACTGATCCAGGAACAAAAAGTTAGGGCTAGCAACAACTTCCTGAACATTTACACGGCCATAACCTTCGTCATTATTTGGACGAAGAGTTAAAATCTCCTGACCGCGAGAAGCGCCGATTTCACCGAACTGACCCGGAAACATTTCTGAAGCTGTATGAAGCAAATAAGCTTTCACTAAAGCAGCAGATGGTTTCGCGATGCCCTTTTTCTCAATTAAGAACTGTCTTGCAACCACGGCCGCACCCGCAGTTAGCGGAGTCGCCATTGAAGTACCGCCAGAATACGTGTAATCCGCATTGTACGCGCCCCACAACTCAGAAGCGCCGGTCTGTTGGTCACGTACTGATAAAATATTCGTTCCAGGTGCCACGATGTCTGGCTTCAAACGACCATCATTCGTTGGACCGCGTGAACTGAAAACGGCAATACCGTTTACGTTATCAGACAGTTTGTCGTCAGCAACAGGAGCCACCGGCCAATTTTCAGGAGCCGGTTTCAATTCGCTGACCTTACGTTGAATACCTCCGGTAGAAAGTAAATTCTCAGACGCACCAACAGTTAAAGCATTTTTTGCAGTTCCCGGAGTACCAACAGAATTCGGGTCAATCTTACCATCACGGTTTTTATCAACGCCGCTGTTACCGGCTGCGAATAAAATCAAAATGTCTTCTTTGTCGAACATAACCTGATCGACAGTTGCAGCCATTTTTTCATAGGCTCCGAAGTTTGCAGCCGCACCCCATGAATTGGTGTGAACGCGTGCTCCGTCGTCGTAGGCCTGATTAAACATTCCCGCCAAATTAGAAGGAACAGATAAATTATTTAAAATCGGAGACCACATACCTTGCGCCACCATTTTTGCAGAGTAAGCAGCACCTTTAAGTAAACCGCCTGACGCTGTTCCACGGCCCAACACCGAACCCGCTACGTGCGTTCCATGGCCCATTGGATCAGCCCATGTTTTACCGAACATTCCTACAGCATAACCTGATTTAACTGCGCCGGAAAAATCACGGTGAATCGAGTTGATGTCACCTGAATCAAGCCCGGTATCTGCCATTGCAGCCACTTGGTTTTGGCCGGTAAGGCCCATCGCCCAAGCCGCATCAAATCCCATTACTTTTGTTCCGGTTTCATAACCGGTTAAATCAGAGTAATCCCCGGCAACCCAAGGAAGAATTTCAACTCCCAACTTTGCATGAAGCGATTCGATTTCAGTAACAGCTTGAATGTTTTCAACACCTGAAAGCGCCGCAATGGATAAAAGCTGACCACGGTCAGTTGTCACAACAAAGCTGTTTCCTGCAGATTTTTGAACAAGAACATTCTTATTCAAGGCACGAACTGAGTTTTCAACGATGGATCTTTCAGCCTGGTCAAAAACACTGACTAAAAATGTTTCGCGCTTTTCAGCTGTGACAGAACTAACCGGTCCCAGTGTCGGAGAAAGTTTCATGAACGCCTGAAGTGGAACTATGGCTTGCACTTCTGAATTCTGGCTTAAGCGCTGTAATTGCGCGCTGGTTCCACGAACAACTAAAGCATCTTCAGGGATGTAGTTGTAAACAGTAAGACCCGCGTCTTTTAACGCAGCTTTAGTGCTTTCAGTAATGTGGTTTTGAAATTGGATAATCCACTCAGATGAATTTAAAGATTCAGTAATTTGAATTACTTTTTTCTGAGTTGAGATTGTTCCAGAGTTCAGTTTGATTTCGGTTCCGGCAAATGCTGAAGATGCAATCAACGCAATTACCATAGACATGGCGGTTTTCATTTATTCCCCCTCCTTGAATGAATTAATGACACCAAAATTTCAGCACGGCTTAGGTCCCGTATCTACTTAAAATGCAAAATAACGCATTCCGAAAATCATAATTTAACCTCTTCATGTGGTCGCTTTACCAAGAGTTGACCAATCTCTCGGCAAAAGGCTCAATTAAGGGATGAAAAATATTTTCCTGTTAATTTTTTTTAGTTCTTTCTTCGGTTTATTTGCAGAGGCTCAAGATTACACCGCAACCGTGCGGGAAATCGACAAACCGGATAGCCCGGCATTGTTCACAATTGATGTTACTCGAAGTTTGAATGGGGACTTAAAGACGACAACTGCACTAACAAAAGAAAATGGCAAAATTGTTCTTGAAGAAATCGGCGTCGTAAATTCGAAGACGAATGAACTTGTCACTTATGATATCAATCAGTTGCAAACAGGAGAAACCGGTCGCTTAAAATTTCCCGGAAACAAAGTAGAAATCGAATATACCGGAGCCGGGAGAATGACTCCGGTTAAAAAAGATTTTTTAAAACCCGCTTTGCTGACGGGCCCGCCTAATTACGAAGATGTAATTAAAGCCAATTTTGAAAAATTAAAAAAAGATAAAACCCTGGTCGTCAATTTTTTAGTGTGGGACCGCCTTGACACTTATCAATTTAAAGTCACGTATCTGGGTGAAACGGAATTAAACGGTGAAAAGACCCATGCATTTAAAATGAATATTGATAACATTTTGGTAGCAGCCTTTATAAGCCCTATCAGAGTTTGGTTTAATTCAGATCTGTCTCAACTGCGGAAATTTTCGGGGCGCGTGGGCGTAAAAAATAAAGTCGATGGAAAATATAAAGATCTGGATGCCGATGTGATCTACGCTTACAAGCCCTTCTCACGAAAGCTAGAATTTTGAAAAAGTTAATCCGCCAAATATCAAATTTGTTTAAGCCTCAACTTAAATTTACAGATTTAATTTACATAAAACGCGGACTGTTATCAGAGGCACAGTGCAACCGCTTAATAAAAGAAGCCGAAGAAAGAGCCGGCGATTCCGTTTACGAACACAGTACAAACGCGATTACCGGAGTCATTGAAAAATCCAGTTTTGAGTGCGTTGAATTGACTCCGCCAAGCGACAACTTTGATTTGATTCACCAGGCAACAAAACAAATGATTAAAGAGTGGGTGCCGTACCTTGATTCGTTTAAAGCCTTTAATTTACCGGTATACACGCAGAATTTGAATTATTCGCATTCGCACCGATTGTTGAAATACAAAGTCGGTTCGAAAATTCACCCTCACACGGACTGGAACCATTTGGCCTTTGCAAGTTGTACCGTAAATTTAAATGACAACTACGAAGGTGGCGAATTGGTTTTTTTTAATGGCTTACATTCAGTAACTTTAGGCCGCGGCGACGCCGTCATTTGGCCTGCTGACTGTTTTTGGGTTCATGAAGTCTTACCCGTCACTCGCGGGGTTCGCTACTGCACTAACAGTTTTATTTTAGCCCGGTCCAATTACTATACAACCGGACTCAGAAACTTGATTGCCCGTGCTCCTATGGAACTGAATGATTACCAATATTTTGAGGGGTCACAGCCCGCAGTTGAGCAAGCGCCGGCGAAAGAATGAATTTTAATTATAACTTTAATGAGGGAAAAATATGAAAAAAATTTCAATGCTTCTGATACTGACCTTATCTTTAACTTCTTGGGCGCAGCTTCCGGGCAGCACAACAAAACCCACTCTTAAGGCTGATCCAAAAGCTACAAAGTTCGGGGCAGAGCTGACTTTGAAGGAAGCTCCTATCACCGTTGACGAAGCGCTTGAAAAATTTAAAGCCAAACAAATTACGGGACCGGTGCTTTTGACAGCGAAGATCGACAAAGTCTGCAAGAAAAAAGGCTGCTGGATGACGATCAAAAGTAAATCTGATGATTTACGTGTGACATTTAAAGATTATGGCTTTTTTGTACCGCAAAATATCGTTGGGAAAAATGTTTTGGTTGAGGGTGTTATCAAAGAAGAAAAATTAACACTGGAAGAAACCAAACACTTCGTTAAAGACGAAGGCGGTGACCCAAGTAAAGTAACCGAAGCTAAAACCGATTATCAGTTCGTTGCTTATGCAGTCTCACTCGTTAAAAAGTAAAATCAAACCACAGAGAGTTTATAGTCTGAAACTGAGACGAAATTTGACAGAACTCTTCTAAAGCCTAATAATTTAATTTGATGAAATCCACGGTTGGAATTCTGAGTTCTTCTCTTTCTATTTGGACAATTCTTTTGGGCGTGGGCCTTGATGCCCAGGTATTCATTCCTTATTCTTTTTGGAAAAATATGTGCGCTAAAGGCCCGGTTATTTTTACTTACACCGGTTCCGATCAAATTTACACAATTCCTACGGGCTGCACATCTATGCGAGTTGTCGCATGGGGCGCTGGCGGCGGCTCTGGCGGTGGCGGAGCCGTAGCTGGCGGCGACGGTGGCGGCGGTGGATTTTCTGATGCCACATTTCCTGTTACTGCCGGAACAGACTATGCTGTTCGTGTTGGCGGTGGCGGTGGCGGCGGAACCGGAGGCGGCGATGGGGCCGGCGGCGGTGGCGGCGGTTATAGCGGCGTACTAACAAGCCCCGGATTGGCTGTCAGAGTCATCGCTGCGGGCGGCGGCGGTGGTGGCGGCGGTGATAACTCGACGGGTGCGCAGAATTCAATTGTTGGTGACGGCGGAGCCGGAGGCGGAACTACCGGAGTTGCAGGTGGTGACAACTATCAGGCGAACACCAGAGGAAATGGCGGCACACCGATAACCGGTGGATCGGCAGGAACACTCCCACAGAATGGGCCATCTGGTATTCAGCCCACGGCGGGATCATCATTGCAAGGCGGAATAGGCGGACGTGACTCTAACACTATTGTAGAAACGAAAGGGGCCGGCGGAACTTACGGTGGTGGTGTCGGCGGCGACGGCACATCAAATAATAGTCGACCAGGCGGCGGCGGTGGCGGCGGCGGATATTATGGTGGCGGTGGTGGTAATGCCGCAGAAGATGCAAGTGCATCGGGAGCTGCCGGTGGCGGCGGTTCCAGCTACTCCTCGGTGAGCGGAACTCAAACAGCAGGATCCGGTACAACTCCGGGCAACTCAACGGATCCAAACCGCAGTGGTGCAGGAAACGGTGCTACCGGTGCAGCCGCAGGTGCGAATGGCACAAGCGGAAGTAATGGCAGGGTTCTCTTGTATTTATTCAACTAATTTTTTAAATTTTTAAAGAGATTGATAGATTTCATTTTCTGGGCCGCATGATTCACAATCGGACGAGGATAACTTTTCAATGCAATTCTTCCTTCCGGATTGTGGATTTCTTTAGCCGTAACATTTATTAATTCCGGGATATATTTTTTGATATAATCTGCATCCGGATCAAATTTTTCTGCCTGCAGCCACGGATTAAAAATGCGGAAGTACGGTTGCGGGTCACAGCCTGTTGAGGCCGCCCATTGCCAACCACCGTTATTAGGTGCTAAGTCCCCGTCTAACAGCATTTTCATAAAATAGTTTTCGCCCCATTGCCAGTTAATGAGCAGATCATTTACAAGGAATGAAGCAACAATCATTCGTACGCCTTTGTGCATCCAGCCCGTTTGATTCAACTGGCGCATGCCTGCATCGACGATAGGAAAGCCCGTTGTGCCTTCACACCAGCGGCTGAACCAGGCTTTGTTGTTATCCCAATCCAGGTTTCTATATTGGGGTAAGAAAGAATTTTTTTCTACGTCAGGCCGATGGCTTAAAATAGAATAATAGAATTCGCGCCAGACCAATTCTTTTAAATAAATGGCCGGGCCGGTTTTTTGCTGCACGGACGTTTTTTGTAATCCCAGAACTTCTATGGCTTGGGTTGTGGTCAAACTGCCATTTTTAAAAAAAATTGAAAGTCTGGAAGTGCCGTCCTCTGACGGTATGTCACGAGCGGTGCCGTAGTCTTTGATTCTTTCTTTGAATCGCAACGTCTGTTCATAAGCTTCAGCAAAACCGGCAGCGGGAATGCTGATTGAGACACGCTTACTGTTTTCTGCTTCGAAGTCTTTTAAGGAGTCTTTCAAATCCAGCTTCAGGTCCTTCCATTTAATTTTGAAAATCTGCAGG
>JANWIU010000029.1 GCA_025449725.1 Pseudobdellovibrio sp. | reverse complement strand
GCGGCACAATCGGATTTCAGAGCGACTTCTGGACAGAATTTGAGATGTCAGGCCATAAATTATGCCTTCATGCAAAACGTGCCCAAGAAAGTTACCCGAATAACGGCGTCCTGATTATGAGTCATAATGGAATCCAAGAATTATTTGATTCAATGAAAAGAGATAATTACAATGTTTTCGGGCTTCATCAGGTTCATGAAGACATGTGGTCATTTCATTTTAAAGACCAATCCGGCAATGAGCTGAGCTATTACGGGAAAGTTAAATAATGAGATTACTGATATCGATCACTTTTTTTATTTCTTCACTGAGTGCTTCAGCAGGTGCGCTGACCTGGAGTGATTTGGATGCCGGTTATTTGTACCGCTCAGAATTTAAAATTCAGATGGCAGAAGAAGTAGTTTTGCATCCTGAAACAGAATTACTACTTTTAGAAAAATATTCGCTTGGGACCCCCCTGGTGTTCTTTAAATTCCGGGATATGGCCTGTGAAGATCTAAGTTTAAAAACCGAATTGATATTGTTTAATCCTGATCCTGATACCGCAGATGACAGTTCGATTGGATTATCTTATGAAACCAACTGCGAAATCGACGTATTCGTCGAGACAAAAGATTACTACGATAAAAGTATTGTTCACTAAGGGGCGCGCGCAGCATCCCTTATGCAGGCCGGTGCTCCGGCCCGCTATCTAACTTGCCCGGTGCCTGTGGCGATCCATCTTTCATTGGTGAGGGCTTGTAAACCGACAGGTCCGCGGACATGAAGTTTTTGCGTGCTGATGCCCAGCTCTCCACCTAAACCGAATTCGAAGCCGTCGGTAAATCGAGTCGAAGCATTCCAATAGACTACGGCCGCATCAACTTTCTTTTGAAATTTCTCTGCAACTTCAGCGTCGTCAGTAACAATAGCCTCAGAGTGTTTGCTACCGTATTTATCGATATGGGCCATCGCCTCTTCTAAACTGCTGACCACTTTGCAATTCACGATTTGGTCCGAGTATTCAGTATTCCAGTTTTTTTCTGTGGCTTTTTTTACGTTTTTTGAACCCTTGAGAATTTTTAAAGTCTTTGCGTCCCCGTACCATTTCACCTGAAACTTTTGCATTTGTTGGTACATCATCGGAATCAACTGTTCTGCCAAAGAAGCGTGAATCAGCATTGTCTCCATAGAATTACAAACGGCAGGACGCTGAGTTTTTGCATTCACAATGATATTTACTGCCATGGCCAAATCAGCATCATCATGAACATAGACATGACAAAGGCCACGATCATTTTTAATAATCGGAATTAAGGAATTGTTAACTACAAAATTAATAAGCCCTTCGCCTCCGCGTGGAACTACAACATCAATATATTCTCTTTGCTTAAGAAGAAAATTTACTAACTTGCGGTCAGGATCGGTAATTCCCCAAAAACTGTCTGCCGATAACCCCGCATGCTTCAATGCGGTTTGCAAAATTTTATAAAGTACAGCGACGGTATACTGACTTTCTTTTCCTCCGCGAAGAATCATGGCATTACCTGATTTAAACCCCATAGAAAAGGCTTCAATCGCAACATTAGGCCGAGATTCAAAAATCATAAAAATTACACCAAGTGGTGCACGAACTTTTTTAAGCTGCAGTCCATTCTTTAAAACCCGTTTTTCACCTTCGACTGCCAATGGATCCGGAAGCTCCGCCACTTGACGAAGACTTTCAGCCATAGCGGCGAGGCGCTGCGGATTCAGGGTTAAACGGTCTTTAAAGGCCGGGCTGACCTCCGCCGACAATTTTTTTAAATCTTTGAGATTAGCTTTCAAGATAGAGTCTTCTTCTTCAATTAAAAATTCTGCTGCCTTCAACAAAACTTTATTTCTGGTCTCAGAAGTACTCATACGCAGTTCGCGCGCGGATGATTGAATTTTTTTAAGCTTTGATTCGTGTGCCAATCTGCACTCCTTTGGCTAACTGAACAAGAACAGCCGGCGTGTCGCCTTTTACAAGAAATGTTTCTACACCCTTGGAAGTCGCCATCTGCGCCGCCAAAAGTTTTGAATACATTCCGCCTGTGCCCCGGCTGCTGCCGCCGCGAAGTCCAGGCTTTGCCAGATCTTTTTTAGTTATTTTATCTACCGATTGAATCAATTGCGCCTTCGGGTTTTCTGACGGATTAGAGTCATAAAGTCCGATGACATCTGTTAAGATAACTAATCGATCCGCATGTGAATGCACCGCAACCCTTGCAGACAAAGAATCGTTATCACCGAATTTAATTTCTTCAGTTGCTACCGTGTCGTTTTCATTAAGGATTGGAACGACTCTCCATTTTAGTAATGTCTCTAATGTTGCTTTTAAATTATTTCGTCTTTTCGAATTCGCCATATCATCGTAGGTAAGCAACAGTTGTGCCCCACGCAAACCTTCTGCCTGAAGTGCCATGTTATACAAATCCATAACCACGGGCTGACCGATAGCCGAGAGCGCCTGCTTTTCACTTAACAATGATTCTTTTTTCTTTAATTTCAGTTTTTCGCGCGCGGTAGAAATGGCGCCAGACGTTACCCAAATAATTTCGATATTAAATTCATTTTTAAGTTGAAGGATTTGCTGCGCCCAAGATCTTAAGAGTAAAGGTCCTCCGCTGCAAACCATGTTACTACCCGCTTTGACTACCCAACGCTGCTTTTTTTTCGCCATTATTTGATGATGATACAGTCAGGAGAAGCAGGCAATTGAGACTCGACCAATTTTAAGAATGAATTTAATTCTTAAATTCTTTTTGCATAGCAGTAGCAGCCGCCTTCATAAAGTCTGCATATTCATTACTAAGGAACGTAGCCTTAAACAGTGCCCGACCCGCAAAACCCAGCTTTCCAGGGAGACGGTCCGGCCTTAACTTAAAGGAATACGTCCAAGACACACGCGCTTTGTTTGGCGCAATGGTTTCTGCTACGAATTCACCGATACCGTACTCAATCGGCTTGGCTGAAGGCGTTGAATAATCCCAAACCTGATACTTAAAAGATCGGCCTGGTACCACCTGTATCACCTCTTCAATTGCGGTGTTTCCGTCTTTTTGACAAATGATTCGGCGGGAACCTACGCCACCGAAAGGTGGATTAGCAATAACTGTAATCGCTGCAACACCGGGAAGCTCTTTTGTGCCCGGCAATAGTTTGCTAAGAGGAATCTCGTGAAACCGGTTTAAGAAGCCATCGGCATTTACGTTCACTTCAAAGCGTATAGTCCGAGAAGCCATTTTTGGATTCTGTTCTAAATTCAGAGGAGAAATAGTGTTAAGACTCAAATGTTCACCGCATTCGGCAATGGCATTTGTTCCTGCAATAAAAATCATAAAAAATAGAGCTAATAGCCTTGTCATCTTTTTCCCTTTCGCAAGATGCGGCATTTTGTCAAAAATTTTGACTACGCTTGCATCCTTTCAATGTAAATCGACTTGAAATCAAATTTACACGGAGGTCGGTTTTCGTGTTTTCTTTTGCAAGACTAAGACCGGGTATTGAGCTGGCCGCAAGCCGCAAGGATTTCATCGCCTTTGGTCGTACGAATGGTGACCGGCACATTGAATTTCTCAAGAACATCTCTAAAGGCTTCCACCTTTTCACGTGACGGGCGTTTGTACACACTGCCCGGAAACGGATTAAAAGGAATCAGATTCACAAATGCTTTTCCGCCGGTTAACAGTTGGCCGGTGGCTTCTGCATCTTCCGGAGCGTCGTTGAAACCGTCTATCAAAAGATACTCATAGGTTGCAAAGCGCTTTTCACCCTCAGGAATGGATTCAATGACTTTTACAACTTCGCTTAGAGGGTATTTTCGGTTGATTGGAATCAGTTCGTTGCGCTTTTCAGTAAACGGTGAATGCAATGACAGGGCTACATTTACATTTGGCATTTCGGCTTTCCAGCGCTCTAGCCCGGGCAGATAGCCTGAAGTTGAAACTGTGATTTTATGACAGGCTAAACTTAAACCGTACTGCGATAGAAATATTTCAACGGCTTTTTTTACGGAATCAAAATTGTGAAGCGGTTCCCCTTGCCCCATGAACACGACATTTAAAATACGGTCATCGCCCGGGCGGTTTTCTGTGAGCCATTTTTTAGCCTGTATAAACTGCCCGACAATTTCTTCAGTGGCCAGGTGTCGCGTAAAGCCTTGCTTGCCGGTATAACAAAAAGAACAGTTCATTCCGCAGCCAACCTGAGACGAGATACAGATGGTGTATTTTTGTTGAAACGGAATAAGTACGCTTTCAACTGATTTTCCGTCTCGCAACTTAAATAAAAACTTTACGGTTTTATCCTGCGACTGACTGACAAAATCAATTTCAGGCAAATCGAAGTTCATTTCGGAGTAAACGAACTGCCGGGACTTTTGCGAAAGCCTTTGATTCATCAAAGTACTGCGCTGATTTTTCTTGTAATGCCAGTTGTACAGGAGCGCCGCGCCTGCGGCCGGAAGTTCACGTGAAGTCAGTTGAAGTTTTAAATCTTCAAAATTAAGGGCGTAAAATGAAGTCATGGGTTAAATGCCCGGTTAATTTCATAATTCAATATAGCTTCTTCAGAAGCTTTTGATAGCCGGTAAGCCTTCACGATCAGACTATCAATCCTGTCTGCCGTTTGTTGATCAAAAGAATTTCGAAGCTTTAAAACATTCTTTTCAATCTGTACGAATAATTCTTCGTCGTAGGGCGGTAGCGGAAAGGTTTCCAGATGAGAGCGTAAAACCTTAATGCTGGAATACTTTTTAGTAAAATAATACTGGGCCAGTTTAGAGTTGAATAAACCGCAAATGAACTCACACGAATACTTTTTTGATTGCGGAATCAGAACATTCGCACTGTTCAAAGTCAGCGAGCCCTTGGTATCGATGGCAAAAACCAGTTCTTTGGCGATGAACCGGTAAATCAGTTTCTTACTTTGGCGGTAAACTTCTAACGGAGCCGCTTGCTGAAATTGTGAAATGTCTGAATGACAGTAAAGTTGAGAAATCGGTTGCTTGAATCTGAAAACCTGTGCCCCTGTTAATACCGGAGAACGGCCTTTAGCGGGGTCAGCAAAAAGAAATTTCTCATTGTTACCGGTGACTAAACCCAGGCCCCAGCTGCTTTGGCCTTTCAAAGTGCACTTAGATAAACTTTCTATTTCGCGAACTACCTTTAAACTGGTGTTATCATTATGAAGAGGCAGAATGCAGTCTTTAGATATCAACACTTCTTCATTCATGACTCTGCAATGAACATCGGACTTAATTAAAACCTCATGTTCAGTTGAAGGGCGCTTGTTCTGCAGTGAAATTAAAATTGATTTTGTCATTACCCCGGAAAATTTTTCACTTAAAATTTCGATTGAGTGAACGGTACAGTTTGAAAACAGGTACCGGCGTATTTCAGCGTGAGCTGACACATTCATAAACGCCTGCGGAAGGATAAAATTCCCGTAAGCGTTTCGCTTCATTGATTGCAAAGAGGCCAAAAGAAAAAACGAAAATGAGTCTTTGGTTTTTTTAAGACTGAATTGCTTTTGCAGCCTGCCAGTTTGACTAACAGATGGATACGAACCCCAGGGCGGATTCGTAACAATATACTCAAATTCTTCCACAGGTTGATTTAATAAAAAATCTCTTTGCTGAATAGCCTTCAGTACATTTACCCTGCCTTCTGATACTAGTGTTAGGTTGGCCCGAGCAGTTAATACTGCCAACGGATCGCAGTCGTATCCAAAGACGGATAATTCCGCTGCAGGCCAATTTTCCAGTTTCATTTGACGATAGGCTTCAACGAGAAAATTTCCCGATCCACAGCAAGGGTCACAAACACGTCCCGGCCTATCCAATATTTTCAATGCCTTCTTAACGGCTGATGCCGGCGTGTAATAAGCGCCCAAGTTCTGTTTGGCTGCCGTTTCGTTTACGGATTGGTGAAGGTAACTGAGAAGGTTGTCGGAGAAGTCTGCCTTTAACGAATGAATGCTTTGATACATTCTCATAAAAGCCGGTGACTGATGAGAAATATTCCATTCAGAAAGTTCCGCACTTAGCCTTGCACCAATAACTAATTTGCCGGATTTATATTTAACTAAACCGGTCGCAACCAGTTGACGTAAATAAACCGCTAACAGCAGTTCTCTTTTTTGTTTTCCATATTTTTCAATCAAGGGTGCTAGTGCGGTAACATTGCTTTTGTTAGAAAGAAGTTCTGCGTGAACATGAATCTTTCGGCTTTGATGTTTGTTGGCGCCTCTTTGAAGTTTATTTAAAACTCCGCTGCTGATATTTTTCTTCGTCTCTTTAACATGTAAAAGCTGAGTCGACTTCAAAACCCCGGCCTTTAACCAATTCCTGACGGTAGCAGGCGAGATTTTAAGAATTTGTGCGGCTTCTTGAAAAGTTAATGTCACGCTTTCTAGGTAGCATCAAGATCCGCCCAGGTCACATATTAATTCAGGCCGTCACCCGATCTCAAAAACTTTCTTTTTGGATTTCCCGCCGGAACAAAGTTGAACCCGGCTTTTAGGAACTTTAAAATGTTCCGCCAGAAGCTCTATAACCCGTTCATTGGCCTTTCCTTCAACCGGAGGAGCGTTAACCCTCACCTGGTAGTGATTTTCTGCAAGGAGTTCTACTTTTTCGGCTTTGCTGTTCGGTTTTACAGAAACAGAAATTTTCATTATTCAACGATCTTAAAGCGTTCACGGATTTCAGCACGAGGCAAAGCATCGAAGTGCCACCATTCTGAGGCCAGTTGTCTAAAACCGGCAGACTCCATGCAATCCCGTAACAACAAGCGATTCTGATGGCATTGCGGACTCAGTTTGTTTTCTGCCAGGTACTTTTCTTCATGACGAGGCTGTGACATTTCATCGAACTCATCGAAACCGGTACCCATATCCAGTACTTCGCCCTTTTCATTTAGTATAGAAAGATCAACGGCCATACCGAAATTATGATTGGAGCCTCTTTCAGGATTTGCGATGTAATCCTGTTGATAGGTGCCTTCCACCTTGCGCCACATGATCCATTGAACAGAGCGCGGACGAAGGACGTCGTAAATTATAAATCGGTACCCGGGCTTTTTTTCATTTAACAATTCAGAAGCTCTTTGAAGTTTGGCCGCCGCATGCTCGTGCAAAAAAGCGCGATTGAATTCGCCATAAACATTTTCGTTCATGAAATTGTCTTCAGTGGCATATTTTAAGTCAATGCGCACAAAAGCTGATTCTTTCAGCTCGACGAATTCCGGGGAAGCTAAGACTACTTTTAATGACTGCAAAGTTTGCGAACTCATAACTATTGAAAAGTACTCAAGTTAGGAAACGTTGTCCAATTCCAGTTCTTAACACAGATTTAATGGTGCCAAGCGTAATGTTGAGTTTAAACCAGAATTAGTAAACTGGACTTTCTTTAATGCTTTTACGGTGCGAGAACATACAACTCATTAAACAAAAAAAAGGGAGTTTTTCATGAGACTATTTCACGCGCCTAATTGCGGATCTCAAGCAGCAGCAATCGTTATCAATGAACTTGGCTTAGCTTGCGATATCGTTAGAACAAATTTTTCTGACAGAACTGAATTACTAAAGTACAACCCACAAGGCAAGGTTCCGACTCTTGTTTTAGATAACGGGCAGGTTCTAACTGAATGTGCTGTTGTCATGCAATACTTGGCTGACCAAAAACCTGAAGGCGGTTTGTTACCACGCGTAGGTTCTTGGGAGCGCTACAAAACTCTTGAAGCAGTAAATTTTGTTGCGACAGAAATTTACCAAACACTCAGCGTTTTCTGGGTTAAAGATATTTCTGAAGAAACCAGAACTTTTCACAAAGCTATCACTGGCAAAAAATTGGAAGTCTTAAATTCTATTTTAGGCCGCACTCCATTTGTCGCCGGTAACCAATACACGATTGCAGACATTTACTGCTACGTTGTTATCAGTTGGACAAAAGATCTTGGTTTAGACATGGGCCGCTTCCCGAATATCCTGGGATACTGTGAGCGCCTGGCTACCCGTCCTGCAATCGCACGCACTATCGCTGCGGACATGGGCGCTAATAGTTAGTTTTTTATTGTGTTACCTAAGTGTTTTATGTTGTTTAAGGGGCTGTTCAAACAGCCCCTTTTTTTATAGCCAGATCAAAGCAAAATTATTATTCTTTGCTTGTGGTAACAGTTAAAGTTCTCATTTCTATTTTTATTCTAATATGCGGATTCGGCGTACAGGCTCAGAATCCAAAAAAAAATACCCATGCTTTTTATCCTGAACTGGTTATCAACGTCCCAATGTTCATCGGGGCCGGTGGCGGTTACAGTTTTAATGATCATATCCAAACCGATCTGATGTACG
>JANWIU010000028.1 GCA_025449725.1 Pseudobdellovibrio sp. | reverse complement strand
GCGGCTCATGTTTTTACTGATGGCATTGGCGATCTGACGGGATTTTTCAGCTTCATGATAATTTTCAGTCTGATTGTGAAAAACTGTTGTTATCACTGCAACTGTTACTAAAAAAATAAACATAATCGCGGGAGCAACCCAAGGCTTCAGTTTAGATGAAATCATAGACTGAACCTAACCCAGCAACGGATTGAAAACAACACGGTATTGCGCGTGCTTCAAACGGAATTTTAGTTCGAAAATATATTTAACTTTACAGATTTTTAACATGGCAACGTCATTTGTGTGCAATAGCGGATGCTGACAGTGTTGTACTTGGCTTTTCAGTCTCATACTCTATTTACACTTGTCTCATTTTGAAAAAAGGAATTAAGCAGTAATTCCAAAGGCTTGTGGGCTTGTATTAAATTGAGATCGCGCCCCCGAATTGCAATGTGTCTCGTGGGGATACAAAATCTAAGGGGGAATGCATGAGGCCAGTCCATTGGCCGCAACTACTTTGTAGTTTGTGGTTTTTTCTTTTCATTTCATTTTCCGGTATGATTACCTTTGCAAATGAAGACGACGAAGCCGGTGAGTCGGCCAGTGAATCAACCAACGAATCAGCCAACGAATCTATTAGTGAAGTGGTTCAAAGCGTCGATGCGGGCCATGATGATTTTGAAGAGGTTTTGCTAAGCCAGACACAGCAACAGCCTACAGATTCATTTGGTCAAACTCTAGTGCGAACTGCCGGTACCTTTGGTGCCAATATCGAAAGCGAAGTCTATTCAAAATCAGAACTTGATAACGGGCCGGCAGCTGGGTTTAACATTACGAGAGCGGCCGATATCAGTCATGATTCTGGTTACATGAAGCAAGGAATGGATCAGCATTTTGGGGAACGCATTATTGCAAATGTAAATGTAGGAAGGCTGTTTCAGTTGTTTGGCCATTTACGTTCTGAAGCTGCGGTTCGTCTGCCGGCTGAGTTCGCGAGTATTGTAAATTTCGTAGAACACTACATTGAGGCCAATGCGTTGGGCGGCGCTGCTGCAAATAATGAATTAAGCCATAGAAGTCTCGCCATTCAAGTGGTACGCGCCTCATTTTGTTTTGGTAATGATCCACTCATGATTTTGGCAAAAATGCGAAGAGAAACAAATTTCTCGCGAAAATCGGTGAGTCCCACGGGAGCTGTCGGCTTTTCACAGATGACCAGCATGGGCATCAAAGAAGTTCAGCATCAGTTAAGTGGCAATGGAGGAGTGTCGTTACCCGGGGCTAAAGGCGCATTTCAGCAGTCTATCCGCTGTTTTTCCGGTATTAACAATTACGAACTGCCAAGTGAAAATACCCAGACGTTAAAAAATCGTATCGCTCAAAAGTGGGGGTTCGATATGATGTTCGGGCAGATTCTGCTAAAAACACTTGTCAGTTATGCGAAGGCCAGTGGGTCGTACGGAAGCAATGCCGGCGGCATCATTGCGGCCTATGAAGATGCGTTTACTATTTACAACGGTGATACCCAGGCGACCTCTGGTAGCTGTACCAAAAAGGCTTCCGTTCAAATGCGGGAAGAGTATGCCTGCGATGTGATTTCGCAGTTTAATCGGATGAGTGCACAGTGGAATCGCTATGTTGTGCGATCAACAGGGAAGGATATCATTTAGTAGTATCCGCTTCGTATCAGGGCCATGACTCTACGGTGCTGCACAAATTAATCTGTAGACTGAGGCTTTGATGTGACCGTTTGAATACTGATCGACTCCGGTCAGTAAAAATTTATCAGTGGCACTTCTTACAATTTGGTTAGTCCAAGATGGGGCGCTTTGAATATTTGAAAAGTTCTCACCGCCGTCATAAGAAATCAACGCCTGACCTGCGGGGTTAACGCCATACTCAGAACCTACTTTTACCACTGTATTTTTAAGAAGTGCCTGATAGCTGATAATGTAGCGGTTGTCGTCAGATGCTCTGGTTTCATTAAACTGATTATCAAGACTAAAGAGGCTGTTGACGACTCCGGGGCCCCAGTCAAATGTGTAGTAAAGAAATTTTCGACTATCGGGATACTGTATAACTTCGCGAAAGTTGCGGCTCCAATTTGATTGGATCAGTTGATTATCAAGCGGCAAAAAGATGGCGTGGCCGTCAGTTTTACCAAGATTAACGACGATTCTGCCATTGGAATCTTCCATGGCTCCGGGGTAATAAATATTGTATCCGCTAAGAGAACTATTCAAAAACGCGGCCCCGATTTTTACGGCAGCTCCGCCGGAGTATTTGACGACCTGAAATGAAACCACATTGGTAGAAGAGTTGTACTGAAATTCAATATAAAGAGGCTCGCCTTTTGAGTTAATGTTGAGACCACCCATATAGGTAGATTTTGAAGTCGCGATTTGAGTGAATAGTTTTGTGGATTTATTAAAACTGTAGATGTAAGAATTAGATCCGATGGCGGCATTTGAACTTGTGCAATTTACCATTAGATAAGCTGTATCAATCAGGTTGCTGCGGGCATCGGTAACATAACACCACGACGTTGCCGTACCTGCTTTAGAATTCCAAGTGTAGTTGTTGATGACAGGCAAGTTGACCGGAGTGACACCGCTGCCGTTACCTGCAACGTAGTTTGCTTCGACCACGCCAGTGGCGCCGGAAACAGGTTGACCATTTACAATGGGGTCGCCATAGCTGTAGTCGGACACAATCAGAATATCTTCTCCCAGTTGCAGAGTGCGCGTATAATAACTGTTATAGAGCACTTTGTTGGCCGGGATTTGGACGTCAAGTAAGGTATTGAGCGGTTCTGCTTTGCGAACACAGCTTGGATTAGATGGGGGTGGAGGAGGTGAAGAGAGCTCTCCGGATCCTGTCTGATCAGAGTTACCGCCGTTTGAAGCGGATTGAGCCTTAGACAAATTGACGTTACCACAGCTTTGCAACAGGACCAGAATCATTGGCGCAATTAAGTAGAAGTATTTCATAAACTTAAGATAGAGCAAGTTAGAGACCGCGATAAATTTACGAATTTACTAATTTTAGAACGCGGCCGAAACATTAGACCCTTTTTGAGACATTTAATTACTGACACGTAAAGCAGAAACCATACGAGTGCAAAGTTCGTTGACACTGGCTTCGCCTTTGAACTTTAATTTAAGAATGGCCACAGAAAAAACCTTTAAAAATCTAAAAATGGCAATAGCCGCCATGAAAAGTTTGCCGGTGGATCAGCAAAAAAAGTTGATCATGAATTTGGTAAGTAAAGACCCGGCACTGGCCAAAGAGTTGCTGGAAAACATTTTTGAATTCGAAGATATTTCCGGAATGGCGCAAGCGGATTTTAAATTGATCTGGTTTGAAATTCCCAGACAGACCTGGTACGTAGCCTTACGCGGAGCCACTGACAAATTAATGATGTTCATTCGGTCTTGCCAAACACAACGGGCCTTTAATGAATTGATGACAGAACTGAAGCTAATGGGGCCGCAGCCCGTATCTAAAGTTCAGGCGGCTCAGCAAGAAATTCTAAAAGACATTCAAAGTCTTGCGAAGCAAGAGCGAATTCAGCTGTTAAAAAAGTAAAATCAGGTAGGGCAGCCCTTAAGCTTTTGTAATTTGAATTCTCTGCAAGGTTTCAAATGCCATCTTGCCGCCGCTTAGATCTGAAGTCTGTTGACCCGGATAATACTTTAGGTCGGCATCACTGATCGTTGCGAAAGTGTGATAGGCGTCGCTGGGTTTCCAGTTTTCTTTATCTGCATAAAATTTCAAAGCTAAAATGGCTAATTCCAGTTTTTGTTCGAGATCAAGATTTTCGGGTTTCGGTTTTGGCATATTCGAAGTTTAACTGATAACTTCGTGGCCGGTCCAGATTCAGGCTAGTCCAGTTGGTGTTTTTTTGTAATTCGAAGCACTGCCGGCGGCAATTGGTTAAACTGATTCCGTGAATGTAAAAGAGTATCTTCTTAGAAAACAGCAGCAGGATGTTCAACAAAATCAATTTCGAAGTATTTGTGACCAATGCAGACAACCTGGCTTTAGCTGTTACTGTGAATTTGTAAACAGGTTTGATCCCAATATTAAGTTTGTGATTCTTATGCATCCGATCGAACGAAGACGTAGAATCGCAACCGGCAGAATGTCTCATCTTTGTCTTGCGGATTCGGAAGTTATAGTGGGGCAAACTTTTGCTGAGGATGGGCGGCTCAATGAGATATTACATAATCCACAATACAACTGCGTTGTTTTATATCCGGGAAACCAAGCCATTGATATTAGTGAAGCAGGGGCTCATTCAAATTCTAAAAGCAACGCGGGCTCTGAAGTAAAACAGTCATTGTTTTTAGAAGGTAAAAAGACGGTTGTCATTGTCATTGACGGAACATGGGCTACGGCAAAGAAAATGATGAATCAAAGCCCAAATTTAAAGAAGCTTAAACGAATTTGCTTTACGCCACCTGGGCCTTCAAGGTTTCGTGTTCGAAAGCAGCCTCGTGCAGAATGTTACTCAACAATTGAAGCCATTCATTACACGATCGAACTGGTCGGTGAATACGCCGGATTCAACGTAAAATCTAAAGCTCATAATGATCTGCTATATGTCTTTGATAAAATGGTCGAACGCCAGATTGAATTTATGAATGATGCCTTTTCAAATCCGAATACGACGTCTTACCGCAAAGTTAAAAGGCGAGTCGCCTAAGTCTCTATTAAATATTAAAGGAAGTATTACGGCATTCCTATATTTGAAATGAGCCTCCACCCAAGTTTTTTTGTCTCATAAAGATATTCTGCATTATTTTTGTGACCGTTAGGTTGCGGCCTCCGTACCTATTAACACAAGGGGGCATTATGAAAAGATTTTTAACAATGGCTGCGGGGGTTTTGGTTGTTTCAATGCAGGCACAGGCAGCGCTTAACTGGGTTTTGGTAGAAACCAGTTCCGTGCAGTTCTATGTGAGTTACTGCGCTCAAACTGCAACGACCGTAACCATCTATGACAAATTCGGAGGAGCGCTGGTGTTGCCGCGAAAGACTGCGGGCATCGGTTACGACGGTCTGAAGCATGAAACAGTTAACAGCTGTCCTCGCACAAACGTACACAAAATCACTTACAACACCTATGAAGTGTTTTCGAATCTGTAGAGTTTAATAAACATTTTCCCACCCACGGGTCGGACACAGGGTAGAACTGGTCCGGCCCGTTCCCTATAGTCACAGGCTTAATTCATTCTCCGTTTACTTGGCAAAATACCAAAAAAAGAGTTAGTTATTCGGAGGTTTAACTGTATAGTGGCCTCTATGCGAATTCAAAGTTTGCGCGATATTCATCTTTCATTTCCTGATATGGATGGTTTTTGGAATCTGCAAAATCTACCTGAAACAGAAGAGAGAATCAGTGCCCTGTTGCCATTAGGTGACGGGAAGGCCACGGCTACTCAAGTTGAGGCCCTAACACAAATGGCACGCGTGTACCTGCTGCAAGATAATTTAAAGGAAGCTAGAAACTTTTTAAATCATGCAGACACTTTACTTAAAGATCTTCCTGCCGAAGAAATGTTAAAGCCACAAGTCAGAATTTATTTGGAAGAGGGCCGCTTTTACGGGTGGTCGATGTACCCACAACGGGCGCTGGATTTCTTTAGTAAGGCCTGGGAAATGTCTAACCTGGTGGGGCCACTCGACGCCTTGGCAGCCGACGCGGCCTTTATGATTTCGATAACTTTACCCAGCAAACAGGGCAGAGAGTGGTTAACAGGCGCTTTAAAACTTGCAGATAACCCACAGGCAACAACAGCCGCTAAAAAGTGGAAAGCGCATCTGTTGATGAGAATCGGCTGGCAAGAGTTTGATGTTCGAAATTTTCAGGCCGCCCTGGACCATTTTGACAAAGCTTTAGTTTGCGCAGATAAAGACGATTCGACTTTGTTTCAAACTTTGAAGTGGTGCCGGGCCCGCGTTTTAAGAGCGATTGGAAAAATCAATGAAGCCATGGCTGTTCAAAATGAAATTTTGACTGATCTGGCAACAGAAGGCGTTCTAAACGGACACGTCTATTTGGAACTGGCTGAATGTTTTAATGCTTTACATGATCAGGAACAATCTTCTCATTATTATGAATTGGCCCATGAAAAACTAAAACTGAGTAAATGGTACTCTGAAAACTTCAGTAGTGAGCTCAGCGAAATTCTTAAAAAATCAAAGAAGAAGAAATACCGATAATTTACAGTTTAAAAAAAAGTAAAAGCGCGGTTTAGTTCCCGCGCTTTTTTATTTTCAATCTGCTAACACTTAGTTCGGGTAGGTAATCGGGAAGTTGTTAGCACAAGCCGCGTAGGCTCTGCTGCAAGCAGTTGGATTGCCAGGTCTTTGGCACACGGCTAAATTCGAAGCTTGTTGTTGGCAGTAGCGAGCCGCATTGTACCAATTTTGTGTTGTCGATCTGATGAGATCATACTTGTTATCGATACCGCTGATCACTTTTACGATGGGCTGTGCTGTATTTAGGCCGCCAAATAATCCAAGAGCATCCGGTTTTAATCCCCAAGTGTGAATGTCCCAACTGTTGTTAGATGCATTGACATAAGGACCGTAAGCAAGAAGCCGTGCCATAGTGGTCAAGCCCGCAGGGGGACCATTCTTTTGAAAACCCGGAGTTATATTGATGTAGTAGCGCTTTCCCGGTTGTAAGTTACAGATATTTTCATAGCCCATTCCAATAATTAAGCCGCCGCCAAAAGGAAGCAGAGGACCTGCGCAGAAGAATGCGTTTCTACGAGCTGGCAGCTTCAGGTTGCCTTCAGGAGTAAAATCGGCAGCCGTTGGCAACATGGATGTGAAGTCGCCAGGGCATCGGCTTACAGTAACGAGACCTACGCCGTCCTGAGTTCCAGGATAGTCAGAAAAATCGATGTTTCGAAAGAACTGTTGAACGTTGTAAGCAGCTGCTGTTTTAAAGGGAATAACAATAGCGGTACCTTGGGCAATTACAGGTCGCATGAGTTTACCGAATCCCGATGGATTTGCGGTGCTGTTAAATTGAAATGGTCCCGCGACATCGTGGGAGAAGTTTCCGCTTTGTGTAAGCAGGGGCTCATTCTGGTCTACGTTTACACCATTAACGTACATGTTCTTTAAATGGCTTGGGATGATATTACTTGGCAAAATAATTTCTGGATTTGAAGAGTTACCTGGAAGGCGCCCAAGCAGAGGGCCGCAATCTGGTTCCGGTTCTGGTGAAGGCGGAGGTGGCGGTGGCGGAGTGTAACCAAGATTTGGATCTACCGGAGAAATGGTTGCGCCAGGATCTGAGTTCTTGCCGCTTGCCGTAGTAATGGTGACAGCATCGCTCGGTCGTGTGAGGCTGCCTTCAGCATTTTTAGCAATTCGGTCCAGTGAGGCTAATGGGTCAGAGATATGAAATTCCATAGGTGATTTCCTAGGTGCGCAGGTCTGGCCAAAGACCAGAGTACGTACAATCGCGGTCTGTATGATTAGTCCTCTTGTTGAAAAAAATGATTTCAGTTTCATAATCCCCCCGGATTTTGCAAATTTGATTATTTGCCTTTACAAAGGGATATTACAATTGTTGCGCCAAAGTTCCTGATTTTACTAAGGATTCAAGTACTCATGTATTCACCAAGAATACACATTTGATGTTTCCTAAAAAACTTGTCGAGTATTTTGACAAGTACTAATTCCGTTTGCAGG
>JANWIU010000027.1 GCA_025449725.1 Pseudobdellovibrio sp. | reverse complement strand
ATTGTGAAATTAATTACAATTTTCCATTTAATTTCTGAAGTTTAAGGCACCGATGTATTCACCATTGCCTATTTAAACTCCTGTTTTTCTGAGGATCGCTTAAGCAGTAGTAAGGTGAAAATAAAAATTCGCAAAAACAAATTCGTTATAATAAGACTCCCCGTCAAGCCACTGACCTTTCATCCACGAGGGATCGTACTTTGCTTCTTTGTATTTCGAAAAATCGGCTTCCACTTTTGTCTTCAGCCAGTCAGTGGTTTTCTTAATGCGTTCGCGAAGCTCAGCCACTGTTTTTTCATTGTCTTCAAACTTCGGTGCTTCCGAGAAGCTAAGGCGGGCTGTTGCCAATTTTGCGTTATCGCAGGCGATCTGAACTTGCTTTGACAGCGGAAGCATATCCACAATCAATCTTTCATTTAGCAAATTATTTACATCGTATTTTTTTAAGTCAGCGTGCTGAGTTGCTTTCACCAGCAGACCATCCAGGTTATTTAACATTTTGATAAACTGTAAAACGACATGCTTATTCACTTTTGCTCCTTTGAATTTTTCAATTTGCAAACACACTATATATCAAACAAGTGACGTAAATAAGCTAAATGCTCCATGCTGCGCCCGCACTCAAACCATTTATTGATTTCCGAAATTCAGATTTACAATTTAGCTACTGTGTTTTAGAACGCATCACATGGGATTTCTTTTTATTGTTCTTGGCACTTTAATGTGGTCTCTCGACACTTTAATCCGCTACCCGCTTTTAGCCGTTGTAACTGCCGATACAATGGTTTTTGTAGAACATTTATTTTTGTTTGCTTACTTTCTACCACTTCTATTTATTAATAAATTTGATTTTAAAAAAATTGATACTTCTGCCTTTCTGAGTTTTTTTGTTATCGGTATGGTGGGCTCCGCAGCCGCTACACTTGCATTCACAAAAGCCTTTTCACTTATTAATCCTTCGTTGGTTATTTTGTTACAAAAGCTGCAACCCTTCGTCGCCATTCTGCTGTCTTCACTCATGCTAAAAGAACGAATTCACAAAAGTTTTTACATCTGCGCACTGCCGGCGTTCCTTGGCGCCTTCTTGCTTTCGTACAATGACATTGCGCCGTTATTTACCGGCAATCTACAGGCCGGAGTCTCCCTCGGCTATGCCCTCACGTTGGTGGCCGTTATCGGCTGGGGTGCCTCTACCGTTTTTGGCAAAAAATTAAGTACGCGCGGCTTTACAGAATCAGAAATCATGGCAGGCCGATTTATCTTCGGCTTTGTTTTGCTGGCTGGCTATTGTTCAGCTCGAGGCTCGCTTCCTTCAACATCTATTGATCTTGAAGTTTATATAAAAATTTTGGTGATGGTTATCATCTCAGGACTGATTGGAATGTACTTTTACTATAAGGGTTTAAAAACTTTACCCGCGCACATGGCGGCTGTAGCAGAATTGTTTTTTCCACTTAGTGCTGTGACTATCAATTGGATC
Source organism: Pseudobdellovibrio sp. (assembly GCA_025449725.1). GTDB lineage: Bacteria > Bdellovibrionota > Bdellovibrionia > Bdellovibrionales > Bdellovibrionaceae > Pseudobdellovibrio. The sequence continues at coordinate 3,726 of JANWIU010000027.1, read as the reverse complement.
TTTCTGGGTAAAACAATGGATGCACTTCAGATAACCGGCGCCATTATGCTGGCGGGCTCATCGCTGCTGCTGCAAAAAATAAATAGGTCATTGCCTCAATAGTACTGAAGCGCTCCCAAATATTTAATTTTTTTCTTTTTTTAATTCTTCTATAGCAAGGTCGGCGCGGGTTTTGTGACCTTTTTTAGAATTACATTCTTTACAGCTGGGAACACAATTTTTCTTGTCAGATTTTCCGCCTCTGACAATTGGGATAAGATGATCCATCGTCAGTTCGGACGGGCTGAATTTTTGTTCGCAATGGTAACAAAGACCTTTGCCAAGCACTTGTCGCCACCACACACTATCGCGAAGTTCACGGGCTTTTTGTTTTTCTTTTTTACGGTGTGCATCTGAGGCCGGCACAAAGTATTCTTCAGCCATGGCTTTTTTTATTCCTATTTGACCGGATAGTAAAGACGATTATCGTAAAGTCCCTCGCTGAAGTACTGCTGAACTGCTTTCAACTGCTGCTCCTCGTTCTTTACATCGCCTACCAGCCCATAATGCCCGTCAGAGTAAAGCGCGACAACTTTAGGACCGTCACGAAGCACGCTTCGTGAAAGATAATTAACGTTCTTTTGTTCGATATTAAGCACATCCAAAATCGTAGGCAAAATATCGATTTGCTGAGCGGGTTGGGCCGTGTTCAGCTTTTTAAGCCAAGGCATATCTTTGCCGTACAAAATGAAAGGTACTCTATAACGGGAAACAAAGTCCGCGTTTTTGTCCAGCTCCGGCCCTGTGTGATCAGCCGTCAATACAAACAAGGTGTTTTGAAACCATTCTTTTGATCGAACACATTCAAAAAATTTCTCAAGCGAATAGTCGGTATATTGAATGGATTTTAGAATATCCAGCCGATCGTCCTTAAATTTTGATTGGAATAATTCAGGAAGCTTATAAGGCTGATGTGATGACAGTGTAAAAACCGTCGTAAAAAACGGTTGAGGAAACCCCGTCAGACGTTCGCAGGTCCATTTCAAAAATGGCTCATCATAAATTCCCCACGTACCGTCATCGTCGGCGCTGTTCGGGTAATCTGCTTTGCTGAAAAAGTTATTTATGCCAACGCTCTTAGTAAAGGAATCAAAATGCATACTACCGCTGTTAGCACCATGAAAAAAGCTAGTGTGATATCCTCTGGCATTTAACAAAGTGCCCAGTCCAATAATCTGATTTGCCGAGAACTCAGAATTTATAAAAGGCTCTTCCATTAAAGCAGGAATACCGGAAAGAATGGCTGCAATACCTTCGATTGAGCGTCTACCATTAGCGTAAGCGTTTCTAAAATCCGCACTTTCTGCTCTTAAGCGGTTTAAAAACGGCGTTGGCTCCGGATTTTTCAGTTGAGTGTATTCCTCTGAAAAACCTTCCAGGACCAGAATGATGATATTCAGCTTCTCCAATGAAGCGGGATTTACTGATTTTTCTGTTCTAGGATTCAAATGCGAAATCATGACTTCCGGCTCAAAGAAAACGGTCTTATCCAGCGACCTGTGTGTAGCACTTTTGAAGAGAGTGAAGGTCGAATTAAGAACCAAATTATTGCCGTAACTACTGTTAAACAGCTTAGCATCAACAAATGTTAAAGGTTTGTGTTGAAATCCGCCTCTAGAAGCCACCACAGACGTGATCAAGATTACAAAACTGAACACACTGCGCTTATAAAGATTAAATTTCTCGCTGTATCTTTTCGCTAATGTCACCGCTGCAAACACATAAAAAATCACTGTTAAAAAGCAAACTGTAGCCAATGGAATGTAAGGAGATATCAGGTTTGAAGTCTTAGCGTCTGCCAACAAATAGAATGAAGAAGAAGTAAATCGTTTAGCGGTGAAATTATAGAGCTCAACGTCTGCAAAGTTTAAAAATATAAAAGCCGTGTTTAAAATGATGAAAAGCCCAAGCCACGAATTTTTCAAAATCTTAATATGTCCGAACCAAGCAAGGCCTAAAAAACACAACCCGATCAGAACTGAAAACACAGAAAGGTCAAACCGCCAGCCATTGAAAAAAGCCCATAAAACGTCCATTGTCTGCAGGTTTGAAAGAGCTGATTTATTCCAAATGTAGAACACGCCGCGAATAAGCGTATAAACGGAAAAATGCAGGAAAAAATAGGCTAAAAACCACATAAAAGATGTCCCAAAGAGTTGCTCAAAAAGGCAATTTTTGCTACTACATTATTATGAAAATCGAAGAAATGAAACAACGCCTTATAGAGGCTTACCCGGATGCCGATCAGAATGCCGATATTCAGGTGTTCGATCTGACCGGAACATCAGATCACTGGGAAGTGGCTGTGCGAAGCAAACAATTTGCTGGGCTATCTCGAATAGAGCAACACCAGCATGTAATGAAGGCATTTGCTCCGGAATTGAAGACCGGGGAAGTTCATGCACTTTCAATAAAAACCACCGTTAAAAATTAGGAGCCACTATGTCAGATATTAAAAACAGAATCGAAAAACTTTTAGAAGAAAATAAGATTGTTCTTTTTATGAAGGGCACTCAGCAATTTCCAATGTGCGGTTTCTCAGCAAGAGCGACAGCTATCCTTCAGGACATCGGGGTTGACTTTAAAGATATCAATGTTCTTGAAGATGAGGAAATCAGACAAGGCATTAAGGATTTCGGCAATTGGCCGACAATCCCTCAACTTTACGTTAATAAAAAATTAATCGGCGGCAGCGATATTATGATGGAAATGTATCAAGCCGGCGAACTTCAAACGATCATCAAAGGCTAGTCATGATCTGTAACGTTGCCATCTGGGACAGAGCCCTTCGTTTTTTACTGGCCATTCTCCAAATGGCCTATGCATTCGCAGGCGGCCCTATTTGGCTTTGGATTTTTGGTTTTTATTTTTTGGTTACCGCAGCATGGGGCCTTTGTCCTACCTACGCATTTTTCAAAATAAGAACGCAACGTTAAATTAACTTGAAAGTAACGAATGAACTCACTTGCCGAACTTAAATTACAACCCGAGCAAATCAAAACCGATGAAGATTCGCTAAAGTATTACGGCAAAGATTGGACAACATACTTCGACATTAAGGCTTCAGCAGTAGTGTTTCCGCAATCGACTGAAGACGTTGTTAAAATTGTTAAGTGGGCTCGCACACATAAAATTTCACTTGTTCCTTCCGGAGGCCGTACAGGTCTTAGCGGAGCGGCATGTGCTTTAAACGGCGAAGTCGTTGTTTCTTTCGAGAAGATGAACCGCATCTTGTCTTTTAACGAAATTGAATCATCAGTCGATATTGAACCCGGAGTAATAACGGAAGCTCTGCAGGAATTCGCAAAAAGTAAAGAGCTGTATTATCCAGTGGATTTTGCAGCGAGAGGCTCTTCACAAATGGGCGGTAATATTGCGACGAATGCAGGCGGCATTAAAGTTGTACGTTACGGGCTAACCCGCGACTGGGTTATCGGCCTTGAGGTTGTAACCGGGGCCGGTGAAGTTCTTCACCTCAACAACGGCCTTGTCAAAAATGCCACTGGGCTTGATTTGCGCCACCTTTTTATCGGCAGCGAAGGCATTTTAGGTTTTATTACGAAAGCCACTATTAGACTTGCACCTAAACCTCCTGAGCTAAAAGTATTTGTGTTTGCGCTGGATCACCTGCAAAGCGTAATGAAAGTATTTTCAGAGTTTAAAAAAAATGGACAGCTTCAAGCTTAT
>JANWIU010000026.1 GCA_025449725.1 Pseudobdellovibrio sp. | reverse complement strand
CGAAACCGCTGCGTATAGACTTCTACCGCCGTCTGCGCGTGCGCAACAGTAGCCTGAAACAGAGTAAAAAATATGAGGATCCTAACCACAGACATACCACCAGAACCTTATTCGCGGTAACTTAGCAAACTTTGGACCTAAATGAGGGCTAAACAGTTAGATTTAATGCGTTTTATATTTTAGCTTTTTAGACAGTTGACGGTTTTTGGCCGCCAATTATCTTTCCGCTTTCAGATAAGGGGTAAACATGGTAACTCCTTCTCATGAGCTGCTGTGTCTGTCAGAAACCTAAAACCACTCTCGTCTGTGGCGTTTGCCAACAGGATGTTTGTAAAAACTGTACCGTTTTTTTAGAACCGGAGCAGTTTTCGTTTTTGCAAAATAAACCGGATTTTTTACAGAGTTCAGCCTTTTGCAGTACTTGCTATACCGAAAAAGTTTCGCCTGAATTGGCAAAGTACGAAGACATTATGGCCATTGCTAAAGACATTTTGGTTTTCGAAATCTCTCAAGGTAAGGAAACGCGCTTAATTAAAAGAAAAGAAGCAAAGCTGACGGTCACTGAGTGCCCTGACAGAAATGAAACGATGCTTCGCTTAGCCTTCATGGCGGCCGAAAAGGGCTTTAACGCCATTATCGATGTTGATATCAAGTCAAAAAAAGTTAAAGAAGGAAAGTACCAGCACACGATGTACAGCGGTACTGCAATACCGGCCCATGTGACGGATCGAAAATTAGTAAAAGACAGATCTATCTGGTCAGATCCTAACTAAATTTATTCGCGCGGACGCGCTTCTAAAAGTTCAATATGAAAAATTAAATTGGAATTGGGCTTAATAAATTGACCTATTGATCGTTCGCCATAGGCAAGTTCTGACGGAATAAAAATTTTTCTTTTTCCACCGACCTTCATTCCCATCACTCCCTGGCTCATCCCGACAATGACCTTCTTTGAACCCACTACAAATTCAAAGGGCCGCCCCGCTTTGTAACTGGAATCGAACAACGTACCGTCTTCAAGATGGCCTTCGTAATTAATAAAAACCAATGCGCCTTTTCCTGCTTCAATTCCATTTCCAACTATTAAATCTGAAATTTCAACTTGTGCCATAAATCAATTTAAGAAAACAGTTCCTGTTAATACGCACCCGAATGCAAACCATTGAATTTTTGTAAGGCGTTCACCCATAAAAAAAGCTAGCAATTGGGCAAAGGCTACAGATGTGTTTCTTAAAGAAATGGCCACACCTGCCCCGGAGTGCACCAAACCATAAAGAAAAAGAATAAAGGAAGCGGCGCTAAATAGCCCCGCTAACAATAAATAATATTTATTGAATCCGGAGAAGTGAGTTTTAAAATCGAAGATTTTTTTACCGGCCGTAAACGCCAGTACCGGAAAAGACACCAGCATTGAGCCGATAAAAAGGGCCACTTGACTGGCTCCTTCATGCAATGCCAACCCGTAAAAAATGTGATAGCCGGCAATAAACACTGCAGCCGACAAGGCCCACAAAAAACCGCGCATCGAAAATGAATTATCGCGACTTCGTGGGTGAGCCAGCACAATTCCCAGTAAAATTAAAACAACGGATACTAGCCCCTTAGTGCTGATGTGTTCGCCCAGCCAAGTGGTGGAGATCAACCATACAAAGAGCATGGCCCCGCCCCGCATAATGGCATAGCCAAGCCCTAGTGGGGCCAGTTCTAAAGTTTTAGTCAGCGAAAAGAAGTATCCGGCCTCAAACGCACCCGCATAAATCATATAAAGAGTGGCTTGACTGCTTCCCCATTGAAGGCCACCCGTCCATGGCGCAATCGACATCGAAAACAAGGTGGCAATGACGATGATATAGAACAAAGTGGCATTTTTATTTTCGGATTTTTTAATAAATGCATTCCAAAGAGCATGTAAAAAAGCAGACAATACAAGCAGTACCGGACCAGATGTGTTCATGAGCTCATTATACCTAAGACGCAACACTAAAGAAATTCAATTCTGCTTCAATAATCTGGGAATTTAACTAAGATAGAACATTAAACACGATTAACCAAACTGGACTAATGATCGGAGCTGTTACATGACAACAATAGGGCTTTTCCTGGGTTCGAGTGAAATTCAAAATTTGATCTCGACCGGTAAACTGACTTCCTGTGAGCCCAAACTGCGGATTGACAGTATCGACTCCACGTTTATTCAGGAACGCCTGGGTTCAGTGGGTAAAATATTTTCTGTTGCGGATGAAGATGGGAACGTGAAAACAAAAGCAAAGTTGACCAATTCCTTTGTTACCACCTACGGGAATCCTGATAGTAAAATGGTTTCAGGCCTTGGCTTCGGAAATGACATTCAAAAATGCAAAGAGCAATATGCTATCTTCTGGAAAGAAAATTTTTCTGAGTCTTCTCTCAACGATTCAACGGAATTATTCGTTTCTATTTGGGAACATGTGCAATGAATGTTTTAGTTGTCGGCGGAACTCAGTTTATCGGACGCCATTTGGTGAAATGCCTTTTGAAGCACGGCCATAGCGTCACTTTATTAAATCGCGGCAAAACGGCGCCGGGGCTGTATCCGGAATTACCTGTCATAATTGCCGACCGTCAGTCAGCAGAGTTGAAAAACGCAAAAGGTCTGAAGCAAAACTGGGATGCTGTCATTGACCTTTCCGCCTACTATCCAAAAGATGTTTCAAACCTATTAGATATTTTAAATGGCCATACGAACCGTTATGTATTTTGCAGTACAATCAGTGTCTATCAAGAGCTGATGGCGGGCACCGCCCCGCTGTTGAATGAAGAAAGCCCCATGCTATCTTGTACAGCGGCAGAAGCCATTGATACCTCTATGATGACGTACGGAAAGCGAAAGGCCGAATGTGAGCGCCTAATTGCTTCACATTCCGCGAAAATTCCATTTGCTATCATCCGCCCCAGCGTTGTCTTTGGCGAATTTGATCACACCGACCGATTTGCGTACTGGATTGCGCGCGCGTCTAGACAAAAAGACTTCATTTTGCCTGATGACGGCCTGACCATTTCACAAAAAACTTATGCGCCTGATCTGGCAGAAGCGTTTGTTGCGGCCATGACTTCGACTGCTGCAACCGGACACGCCTACAATATTGCTGAAACCGAAACTCTAAATTTAAGAGACACCCTATCAACCATGGGCAAACATCTGAATATTAATTCGCTTGATTATGCTGCTTCGATACCGACCACGTGGCTTGAAAAACAAAACGTAAAGCCATGGGCGGATCTTCCGTTATGGCTTTCAAAAACCAACATGCTGATTGATACTTTTAATTCACGCCGGGATCTGGGCTTTGCCAGCACCCCTTACTCAAAAGCTCTGGCCGATGCTGCTGATGCCTTCTTAAAAGAGAATCGCGCACCTCGTACTGGCTTGTCATTTGAGGCCGAAGAAAAATTACTTTCGTTGTGGAATAGAGAATAAAACTGCTTTAAAGTTAATTCTCTTCAACAATTTTACAGCTCTTTAACAATCGACGCTGCGCCTTTTCACTTAACGAGATGAGTTGAAGAAGTCACCTTGCCTTTAGCGACAGTGTGAACAATATTTTTGTTACTCAATTAACATGAAAGGAATTTTCAATGAAAACTGTATTTAGTATTTTATTAACCGTATTTTCTGTAGCGACGTTCGCTGCAACAAAAGACAACGCGATGCTGGTAGAGGCAAAAGACATTAAGTGGGAAGCTGTAAAAGACTTTCCGGGTGTTTATACATCTACTATCGAAGGCAATGCCATGAAGGGTGCACATCACTCTTTTATGAAGTTCGATGCGGGCTTTGCAGCTCCTCTCCACCATCACTCTTCAGACCATTTCGTAACGGTTGTAGCCGGCACTTTAGTTTTAACAGTTGATGGCGTCGAACACCGCTTACCGCCAGGTTCTTACTTCGCATTTAAAAAGAAGCAACCACATATGACAACATGTGCAGCCGGTGCGGATTGCGTATTATTTACTGATGTAAGAGGAAAATGGGACGTTGTTCCTGAGAAGAAATAATTTTAAGATATCCTCGAAAAAAAGGCCGGAACAACCGGCCTTTTTTAATTAATCCATTTTTATACTTTTAATTCTTTGGACTTTTTTACGAATCGCAGCCATCCATGATTGAACATTGCTATCACTGGTCTTTTCAATCTGTGCCAGATTTAAAATGTCGCTCAACTGCTGATCTGTAATGGCTTCTGCATATCTCACAAAAAGATCACGGCCCAATTTTGACATTGAATGCCCTGACGCCCCCGCATTACCCGAAGCACCGGTGGTTTCAGCACCGCCTGAGCTGCTTCGCAGAGCATCTACCGCAAATTTTTTCAGTTTCAATTTGGTATTCGCATCTGAATAACCAAAGCTATTCCCGTAATCATTGATCATTGCGGCCGATAATTCACAGGCCGGCAATTGCTGAGGAGTCGCTGGCTTTATTGATTTGATGCAAAGTAGTTTATTGTTATGGTGATCTGCATCCCCGCTGACAACAAAGTTCATCCACAGTGTTAAAGCATCTCGTTCTACTTGCTGAGCTGCCATCACATTTTTATCAAGCTTTGCAATGTAGGTTTGCGTAAGCTCTGTAAACGTAAATCCCTGAGGCTTTTCGTCGTTTTTATGATTTCGGTCCACAATGTTGAAACCTTTTTGCTTCGCAGCTACAACCACATTCTTAAATTCCACAACATTGCCTTTTAATCCCGGCGCAGTGGATTTGGCGTTGGCCCATGGATGATCCGAAGGACAATCCTTACAAGTCAAATCTACAGGGCAGTAAGTACTGGTGTAAAAACCCAGTAGCCGCGCAATACCGGTTCCCAGCACTGCTTGCGGAACTTCTTTATAACCGCCGCCCTCTAGCTTTTTAGGTTCGTATTTTACCTTCAGAGTTTTTTCAGAAACCTGGCCGTCTTTATTCTGAAAGCTAAAAGTACAGTCGAATTTTGCAGACATTCCATTAAATTCATCGCCTTTTTCGCGTGCTTTATAAACGCAGCTAACCTGTGGCCTGACCGGCAAGCCATTCGCATCACGCGTGTATTCAAAACCGCATTTTTCAGACAAAAATTTTACGTAATCAATTTTATCCGCAAGATTGCTTTTGTCGTCCTCTTCTTTAACTTCAGCTTTTAAGACTTTTTGAGTCTTCGACTGGGCAATCAGGATCTTACGGGCTTTAGGGTCGATACTTCCGTAAAAGTCCTTTTCCTGACCAAATGCAGGGGTAACAGCAGACGATAAAATGGCAACAGCTATCAATAAGCGGGGATTTAAAAAAAGCATAGTAGGCTCCAATGGAGGTCCCTACTTCGAAAACCGGGCCAACGGAGACCGCTCTATTGCGAATCTAGGTGCAAAAACTTGTATTTATTCTATGCAATGACAATTCCTGGCCCCTGAATGCCGGGCTTTAAAAAAGTGACTTGAATCCTTATAGTTCAAATACCGCAGAGACGTACACTTGGTTATCTGAATAGTGTTCTAAATCACTTAGTGAGGTCTCTGCTGCGTGGATCAACCCGCCCGTCAGTTCATATTCCAAAAAGCTTTTGGTAATGCTGGCGGTAAGCTGGCGAAGTCCGATCGACTCGTGAATATCAAACCCTTTTCCTGTCGCGCGGCCGTTTCGATTCGGTAAAAATAAAATATCAGACACAGTTCTGTTCGGGTAAACGGTGTTACGCATGTAATAGTCAAAACTCAAACTGTAATTATCACTCAACTTTTCGTTCCAGGTTACACCCAAAGCGAAATATCGCCGCGAATAATAACCTTTATTTGAAAATATGAAGCCGATTTCTCCATACGGATTAATTTCAGTTGTGGATCGGGTTTGCCAGGAAACATCAGTTCCTACGTAGGCAATAGTATCTAAACGACGTTCCAGCTGCGGATACGAAATAAATTTGGTGCCGGGCTCAACTTTAATTTTATAGTTGCTGCCCTCTTTAATATTTTTAGAAACATAACCGCTCAAATAAAAATTATTGTAGGATTCGTCCGTAGAACCTTTATCTTGTTTCAAATAACTTAGTCCGCCTAAGGCCAAAAAAAGTTCGGTATCGGAAGAAAGTTCGGATCCGCGTTGCAGCGAATACACGGCGTAGTTATTTAAAAACTCTGCCTTATACAAATTTATATAAAGCTTCCCGGTCCATGTGGCGTCTCCGGCGTCGTACTTGCTCATGAACTGTAGCCAAGTATAAGCATCAGACGTTTTATTGAAATCGTCCTGGTAAACGTTATCGCTGAAACCAAGGCCAACTTCGGGGCGGTTATAGACCCAGTCGGCCTTTACGCTCAAAGGAATCAGCCATAAAAAAATAAGCGAAACCGATTTTAACATCGACTAATTAGCACAAGTATAGTGAATAAACATATAATTTTCTTTATCCGGCGTGTAGTTGCTGCCGCCGACATTAACCGAAATGACGTCGGGATTGAACTCTTCTTTTTGAATTGTAAAAGGGCCGTCACAATATTCATCGATCTCAGTAATAGCAATAAGGCGGCTCTTCTCACGAACGAAATTGCCGTTCTTATAACGAATGACGCCTCCCCGCTTCGGAGTTTCAACTGTTTTAACAATTTCAGCGCCCGCACACCCGCTCAAAACCAACAAAAATAGAATTCCAGCTGCCTTTAACATATAACTTCCCTCTCAGATTATTTAGTCATATTCTTTCAATAAAGAAAAGCAAAAAGGCCGCTAACAATATGACTTTAAATCATGTTCACTTGGGATCTAAAAACGTAAAGAGCTCTTTTGAGTTCTACAAGACTGTCTTTGGATTTCGAAAGAAATTTGATCATGGCGAAGGAATTTTTATAGAAAACTCCGCAGGGTTTTTAATTGCGATTGACCCTGCAAACGAAATTCCTGAACTTCCGGAGTGGTTTCATCTGGGCTTTTGCTTAAAGTCAGAAGATGAAGTTTTGGCGATGTACACAAAGTGCCGCGATTTGAAGGTCAAAATTGCAAGGGATATGCTCCAAGAACAAGGTGAATACGCAAGCTTTTTTGTTTCTGATCCTGACGGTTACAAACTGGAAATCAGTTGGCATAAGGAATAGCATGAGAACAGCTACCGAATGGTTT